>CAZQKU010000009.1:5904-14755 GCA_964593965.1 uncultured Candidatus Saccharibacteria bacterium
TAAGGGACTTGGGGGCGTTGCCGTTCTGCTTCATTATCCATTCTCGGTCTTTGTTCTTCTCGACGAACGCCAAAGCTTCGTCAATGTTCTTAAAGTTCTTAGATTCCGGCTGGTAGAAATTCATCTTCTTAAACCAGTTCTGCCCAAGCTGGCGGTCATTCTCAAGCCGGTCGCCCTGCTCGCTGCCGCCAAGAACTAGTTCGCCTTTAGCTCGTAGCCAGTCCTGAAAATGTCCGTCATCACAGCCGTCGATGCACCAAATATAGCCTTTATTTAAACAATCTAACCATTCCCAATCCTTGAGTTTAGGGATGATTCCTTCGCCGATTTCGACGTAATCCTTCTCGGACACATACAAAAAGACTTCACATTTTTCAACGTGCTTGAGGTGGATGGCGAGGTCAAGCAATTCACCGAACTTTGACCAAATTATGAAAGTGGGTTTATCCATATTATTGAGCCGGAGGAGATTTAGCGAAAAGTTTTGCCGCCGAAAAATTCTTCGACCTGGTTACTTTTTTCAATATCCCTTGGAAATTATTTTTAATATTCTCTAAATCTTGTCCGAGCGGAGAAGACATAATTGAATCTCTAACTTCTTGAGGCACTCGTGACCAAAATTCTGGATTGTTAGCCTGCTCCATCAACCTAGCCCTGAACTCGTCAGCCATCATATGATTGCCGTTTTTAAAGTATTCTTGTATTTGTTCATTTCCTTTTAATTCTTCAGACATTTCGGATTTCATATAATCGTAGACGACTTGTTTTGCACCACTCATCAGTTTCTGAATCGTTTTAGGAGGAAGCGCAGTACCTGTGCCATCTGGTACAGTTAATCCTGCATCATTTAAAATTGTTTCCCCATCTAATTTGCTTCTCTGCAACATATTATATACCCGCTGAATTTCCGAAGTATAATAAGACCTCATATTAGCTATAGTTCCTTTCGGACCTTCCGATAAATTTTGGCCCCAAATCTCTTCAATCGATTTTGGGTCAGTATCGGCTAACTGCAAAACGCTATCGTTAATCGCTGATTTAACCGTATTAGGGGCTTTCGCATAAGTCAAATGCCCACCTAATTCGTGATTGATAATTGACCCATCAGTATACAAAGAACTATCATAATAAGCCCGATTTAATTCTAATCCCCAATATCCACCGACTCTAAGACTTAACGCTCCAACAACCCCAGGAGAAGGCTCAATTCTTAATCCTTCATATTTGCCAAGCACGCTGTTTGGAAGCGCAGTAAAAACCTCCCGAATGTTTTTTAAGGTTGCATCCGGTAATCCACTAGCTTTTAAAGTGGGAGTAATATTATCCAAATAAGAACCAACGGTATCTTTGGAAATTTTATTGTCTATATGCGATTGATTATAAGCTTTCTCTAGCTCATAATTTATGTCGCTGGCGTAGGTGTCGTATTCATTTCTGGTTGGGACTGGGTAGTCTGTTTTTCCCAATCCTTGATAGCCTGTATCGTATTGCTGCCGTTGGACCAATCCGCCTGTATCACTTTCAGAACTTGCTCCAGCGTTATTTTCTGGTTCGGTTTGATTTTCCACTGACGGTAAAAGTCGTCCACCAGATACATCTCCGACAGGGGGATTTTGAGCTTGGCTGCCAGCCACTCCAGGTTTTGCTGATGCTCCTTGAGGTTGCTGCTGTTGAACTGGCGGTCCGCCAGCTTGTTGATTGGGGCTTTGGATGTCTTGGGCATTTTTAAAATCCTTTCCCGTATAATAATCTACGGCTTCTTGCCAATCTTTAAATGGGCTTTGACTGCTTTCAAAGCTTCCTCGGCCGAGAGGCTTAAGGGAATCAATATACGCCTTGCTGATGTAGATTGTTCCGTCTTCTCCTTTGGCGTATTTGGCGAGGTCACCAATGGCGTCTTGCTTTTTGAGAATTGCATCATATAGTGATTGTGTTAAATCTTTGGAAACATTAGAAACATCAACAACAAACTGTCCATTATCCGTCCATCCTCCCATATGGGCATTAGGATTACTGCCATACTTCTCTTTTAGCTCGTTAAACTTATCTATGAATATTCTATCAAAATTATCATCGATTGTCAATCGTGATTCATCCGCTTTATCAAGCATCGAAAAGGCATAACCTTCAGTCACCTTATTCCCATTAAAATCAAGTGTTATTCCACCATTATCCTTAGCATCTTGAGCAAGCCCCTTTAAGGTAGTAGTTGAAGGGATTTCGCCCTCACCTTTTGGGCTTATACCCGTATTAAATACTTTATTTAAAGCTCCTGAAACATCCACTCCCATTATTTTGCCCCAACCGGCTAATATTTGCGTGGCAATTTTCGGATTGGCCAAAATCGATTCGGTGACTGCGCCAATCAAAAGAGGAATATTCCCCGTAGCCAAAGCCGCCACAGTACCGCCAGCCGAAGCTGCCGCGCGGCTATAAGTTCCGACCTTCTGTCCACCAGCGTTAGCTATATCCTCGACCGCCTTTAAGACAGTAATTTCCTTGCTGATTCCAGGGACGATTTGC
The DNA here is from genome assembly GCA_964593965.1 of uncultured Candidatus Saccharibacteria bacterium. Classification (GTDB taxonomy): domain Bacteria; phylum Patescibacteriota; class Minisyncoccia; order Phycocordibacterales; family PALSA-1337; genus PALSA-1337. The sequence goes on from CAZQKU010000009.1 coordinate 8,428, forward strand.
TCAAGCCTGGCTAGTACGGATTCTTTTCCGACATTGGTAAGATTCGCCAGTTTAGAAATGGCATTGTCTTTAAATGTCCCATCGGGATTCAAATAATCACGTTTAATCTGCTGCAGAAGTTTGGTTTCCGGAGAAAACTTATTATCCAATTCTTCAAGTCCGGTAAGCTGGGTTTTACCTAATTTATCGTATTGCGCCCGAAGTTCACGAGCCATTGCATCGGCCGCATCAGTCTTGGCCGCATCGTAACTTGCCATATTAGACAAAGCTTTCCGCGCATTAAGAAAAGCATTGGCGGTAAGTTCATCCTTATCACCAAATTTATCAATAAAATCCTGTAAGGCGGAAATGTCAGCTTTACTCATCGGCACGGATTCAGCCGAAGTTTCAATCGTCGGATTACCATCTTTATCCTCGCCAAGCGTAATGCCAAACTTATCTAACATTGCCTGGACTGGAGCTGGAATACCGGAAGTAGCCATCGGGACATCAACAGTCTCATCGGAACTTCGGATATTCTGGTATTCTTTACCGGTTTCACTCAAAGCAGACAAGCGAGATTTGATAGCAGATGAAACTTTCGCTCCAAGATTTTCTCTAGTGAAATCGGTTGCGTAATCCTTTCCCAAGAATTTTTCCGGATTTTCTAAGATAGTTGAAATAGTTTTTGGGTTAAGACCGGTCGCTTGAGATGTCCCAAACTTTGCAATCGTCTTGGCAAAATCACCAATTTTTCCACCAATATATTCTCCAGCTTTAGTAACCGGAGAAGCAATTTTAGATATTCCGGTATCAACTGCCTTACCTGTATCAGTTTTACCTAAATCAGTCTCATCTAAGACGCCCTTCAAAGCCAAAAACGCAGGCGCAAGCTGATATGGGTCTTCAGCGACCGATTGGATGGCATTGGTAATTTGTCCTTTTCCGGCTAATTGAGCTGCAGGAGGGAGAATAGTCTCGGCGGCCGCACCGATATAATTAGGAGTGCTAGGCGGAGTATTCTGGGCAACAGGTTTGAATCCTGGACGAACAGCTTGAGCTTTTTGCTCCATCTGGGTTGCTTGAGCTTCGGCTTTTGCTGCTCCCACATTTCCAGACAAATATCCACCGACAGTTTCAGGAAGTTGAGCTAACTTATTTTCAGTTCCTGTCGGGTCTAAAAATTCCCCTACTCCAACCGCAAATTTACCTAAAGATTTTCCGATGTTAGCTGTCTCTTTAGCTATAGTTCCAACAGGTCCGGACTTATTAGTCGGACCCATACTATAAGCCGGAGCGTTTAATTTGGCTTGATTAACCTGGCCCAGAGCGCCGCTAATCAATCCTTGAGAATAGTCGTGAAGCGGCGTGACCTGACTTTGGTATTGTGGATATTTCGCCAAAACGTGCTGGGCTAGGACTGCGCTGTTTTGGTCTGCATATTGCGGATATTTAGCTTTAATGGAATCTCCGAACTGCTGGTAAGTCATTTTATTGGATTGTGGTGAAGCATTTAAGCCAGCGGCTGCTCCGCCAATCAATCCTTTAAAAAAATTACCAACACCGCCAGGAGTAGCTGGCGGAGGAGAAGCTGGTGTAATCGTCCCTGTTGATACACCAGGTTTTATTGTTGGAGGAGTAGCCATATTAGAGTCCTAAGTTTAATGGGTCATTGGGATTAGTCGGGGCCGGAGGAGTGGCCGGAGGAGTAGCTGCTCCGCTCGGTCCAGTAGTTCCACCAGGAATTTGTGATTGAAGTCCACCGGAAGTGCCAAGCAAGGTTTGGGTCTCTCCATTGATAGCCTGGGTAGCGTTCTGGGCGGAAAGCTGAATAGTTTGACCGATTGCTTGATACTGTTCGGAAGACAACCCGACCGGAATAGCATCTGCAGCCTGGGCAGCAAAGAACTGTCCGCCACGAGAACCAGCCAAACCGGATTGCATAGCCGAGTAGTCAGACCGCATAGTATTGATAAGTTCAATATACGAAGCAGCCGGACCGGAACCAAATTTGCTTTCAATCGTAGCTGCTGAAGCCTGTAAATCAGCTTCCGTAATATCAATGCCTTCCGCTTTAACCTGGTCTGCTAACTGTGCAAGCCTGGGAATATTTAAAGTCATAGCCTGGGACACGGATTCTACACGAGCCAGACGTTCCACAGTTTGAGTGGCAGCCGCTTCATTAGACTTATACAAAGCCTGAAGCTGCGGGAAAGTTGTTCCTGCAGCAGCCGCAATCGCACCAGCTTTATTTTGAATCGCATCCCTAGCTGCCCTGGTCTGCGTAGCATTACCCAAACCTAATGCGGGAGTCTTGCCGGTAAAAGCGTATTCAATAGCATCTCCATAAATAGCAGAAGGCGAAAGTCCGGTCGTGGGGTCAGCAACATTACTCTTTGGGTCAGTTGGGTCAGGAGGCGCGGCATTTATCGGTGTTGCACCGGTTTGCAGATACTGCCCAACTAATGTCTGTAAAGCCTGCATACCGGTATCTTGGTCGGCAAATTGGGCATAAGTTATGCCATTGCCTGGGTCGGTATATCCATTAGTAGTTGTCGGAAGGCCATACTGCAAAGCAGTGGCTTGTTCAATCGCACCAGGATTATTAGTCGCCGCTAAAAGAGCAGGAGAGATATTTTCTCCATTAGCAATCCCTTGGGCAATTTGCGGAATATATCCCATCAGTTGGTCAGGAGAAGAATTTAAATCCAAGCCGGTTCCTTGAAGCTGCTGCAAAATCGCTCCCGTATATCCTTGTCCAGGAGTCGTTGCGGCATTACCTTGTGTGTAGTAGCCAAGCAACGAACCGAGTGAGGTAATCCCAGTACTCCCCGTCACCGGCGGGATGTAAGCGCCATAAGGGGCGGCAATCTGGTCAAGCATCGGGCCTAACTGTTGAGCATACTGCGGATAGAGAGCGTTCATTATGACGCTAGGCTTCTGGCCGTTAGCTTTGGCATAATTCAAGACATTAGTAATCGCATCATTCTTATTCGTCTCGGCCTGCTGGACTGCGGTGTTATATCCAGTCGTTAAAGTCTGGATGCTTTGGTCAAGAGTATTCGTTCGTCCGGCGATTTGGTCATTTAATAAACGAAGGTTAAAATCAATCGCATTGCGGTCGCCGCTTTCCAAAACCGAAGCCAGCGAAGGGTCAAGATTGGCTTTTTGGGCATCAGTTAAAGGCACTCCATACAGTTGCTGGAGAATCAAGTTTTTTTGGTTCACGAGTCCATTATTATTCGCAATCTGCCCTTGCATTATGCTCATCGCCTGCGAAAGGGCGAACGGATTAGATTGCGTAGCTCCCATTCCGCCTATTCCTGAACCTTGAGGCGCTAAGGGCTGGATTGGCGGCCCACTCTGCGCTACTCCGCCTGCTGGCGGAATAGGCGCTCCGGAAGGCCCTGCGGGATTTGCCGCTGGCGGTGTCGCTCCTATTTCAGCCTGCTCGTCCACTTTAAAAGGATTTGCAGGATTTGTTATATCATCAGCCATTATTTTGTTCCTCCATAATTTAATACTCCCGTTGACGAAACGGAGGGCAAAATGCCTAATTGCTGTCCAAGACTCTGCTCTGCATTATATTGAGCCTGGTTCTGCGTGCCGATTATTCCACCAGTCGGCTGGTAAGTCACCTGTCCGGTCAAAGGCCCGCCTGCACTAATTGTAGACGACCCGCCGGTGCCAGGAAAAGCGCTTCCATAGGCACTTTCATAACCAGAACCTAATTGCTGAATTTGCTGTTGTAGTTGGCTACGAGTGCTTTGAATCACGTCGGCCTGTTGAGCCGCAAGCTGATTTTGTGCTTGTTGGCGGAAACCGGAATAAGCTTGGCCGGAAGAAGCAATCTGTTGTTCTAATTGTTGTCTCTGTTGAAGCTGGGTAGCAGCTAAAGCAGCCTGTCCTGTTGCTTGATTGTTAGTAATTTGCTGTAAACTAAATGCTAAGTCCTTAGCCGCAAGCGCTGCCGCATCGCCATACTGGGCTTTGATATTCGGGTCAGTTGCCATTATCTGCATTGCCTTATCGATACTGCCCTGGTCAATGCTGCCGCTGCCGCCGGACGTGTATTGCTGTTGCTGTAGCGTCCACATTGATTGGACAAATGCCTGGTCTGCCGGAGTAAGAGTATTCATCAACGCTTTCATCCCAGGGACATCCCAAATTGAACCGGCACTATTTTGCGGTGGCGGAACTTGGGTATTTTGAACAGCGCTCCAGTTTAATTGGTTATCAGGCACATCGGTCTGGCCCGTCGCTTGCTTGTACTGCTGAAGCGACACCAAATTTCCCTGGGCATCATAAACATTCGGACTATTTGGGTCCGGTTTATAGAAAGTTGGTGGCATTTGCAATCCTTGTGTAGCCATAAAATTAAGAAGTTACTATAAAATCGAAATTAGAATCGACGGGAACCGTACTGGAATTAGCGATTACCACGCTAAATTGGGTGGTGGTTTTAGTATAAGCTGCGGCAAAATCCGCCACAATTCCAATAGGAGTGATATTAACCGAATAATTTGTTGTGCCTAAATTATGGGTAATGGTATAAATTCCAGCCCCAGTTCGGCTAAAACTCCACCCAGTAGGGAAATAAGCAGCGGCAGCGTTTGAAACAACCGAACCGGCATATACATTACTGACATTTCCGCTTCCGCCTGCCCCTGCCAATGCCCATCCAGTTGAACCGTCAGTATTATAAGCTATCTGACCTTTGGCTGATGAATTAAGCGAAATAGAACCTTTATTCGCAGTCAAAAGCCCATTTGGGTTTGTCCCGTCAGAAGTGACAATACTAACTGCCGTTGCGCCAGCGCTAAAAATTTCAATATACTGGAAAGGAGCAAGGACTGTGCTTTTCTGGATGATACTAAAAACCGGTTGGGTATTGCCAGTATTTTCCTGTTGAAGCTGGACTGTTAATCCAAGCCCTTTATTATCAACCAATAATGTCTTGCCGGTGGACGACGTATCATTATCTTGGATAATGGCGACATCGTTTGTGGTTGATGGTGCGGTTGAATCACGAGATACATAAAACCCAGTATTGCCGGTAAAATCTTGGGCGGTTAAAGCTGAAACGAATACTTCGTTGACTATGCCTGCCGCAAAAATTACACGATGCTTGTCGTCAATAATGAAAATAGTCCCTGGATTTTGGTTCGGATTATAACCCTGGTCAAGCAAAATCCTAATTTGATTTTGCGAAGTGGTAGACCGAAAAATCAAGCTTTTAACTGTTTGCTGGCCGGTTTTAAGAGCGCCAGCGCTTGTTGGATTATTGGCCGGTTCGTAAACTACTCCAGGATTGGAAACCGGACTTTGGCTGCCCAAATTCTGCGGCGTATTTATTCCTGTTGGGTTATAGTCACTGTTCATTGTTGTTCAAAGTTATGCCCAAATCCGTCACCATTGGTAGATGAAATCCCTGGAACTCCGGTCGACTGCCGAGAGCCTGTCCTTCCCACTTAAACGTGAAAAACTGACCTGAAAAATTAATATCTGTCCCAACGTTCACCCGATTCTCCAAGGTCATATTGGCGGATTTAAAATCCCCGTCATTTTCCTTTATCGAAAATGCGCTATTATTTCCATTCCGAGTGTAAACCACCATCGAATTGGAAATGTTTTTGGTATGCGACCGATTACCGAGTTCCTGCTCCTGGGTTTCAAGTTCAAATGGGATTGCTTTGCCATCGTCGCTAATCGTATTGGTGTTGACATTGGCAAGCGCCCCATTATATTCGGTCGCCAAAATCGTAGCAGGAGGAAGGCCGAATTCAGTCGTCTGGGCGAGATACTGGTTGTAAGACAAAACCTGCCAATTCTGGTCACGAGGAGAAAATTTTAAGACCACGTTTGAATAAGTCCTAAAATCTTCCGGCCCGTAATTCAAAGTGACGGTTCCGATTGAAAAGTAAACATTAAACTCATCCGCAAAAGCATACACTTGCTGTGGGTCGGTAATTGCATCAACAAAGTCCTGCACACCGATTCTGGAAAGATTCTGCGGGAAAGTGCTGTCAGTCGAATAGATTCCATCGCCGGAATAAAAGTAAACCAACCCTAAACAATTCGTAACTGCTTCTTGACTGACACAGCCTACATTAAAAACATTCTCTGCATCCACACTCTTGGCAATCGTATTTAGCCGATACATCCCATTATCCTTAAATACCAAAGTAAGTGTCGAAACATTGGCAAGTGCGGTAACAATTCCGTTGCTATCAGGGTCTACATCGATAAAATCACCCGAAACTGGGTCAATATTCCAGGTTAGTCCGCCTGGATTGGTAGGGTCGACAAGCAAAGAAAAATAAATCCTACTAGGATAGATAGAAATCCC
>CAZQKU010000010.1:0-14633 GCA_964593965.1 uncultured Candidatus Saccharibacteria bacterium
TTTTGGACATAGTGGTGATTTTAGTAATTTTTTAGTAATTATTGATTAAATTTTTTATTTATTTTATTTTAATTTTATTTAATGACTGCCAGGATTTCTGATTCACGGACAAGATAATAATCCTCGTCTTTCGTACCAGCGGCGTTGGTGACAACCTCATCGTCAAGCACAAGTTTGTCGCCCCATTGGAACAGTATTTTGTCACCCACCTTCACCGAAACAGGAATGATTTTACCGTCTTCATGCCTACCCGGCCCGATGGCGATGACTTCGCCTTTCTTTGAACCTTTGTCGCCACCTTCCCCACCTGCCGGAATGATAATGCCCGAGGCGGTCTTCATTTCTTTTTCTTCTCCAGTTCGTTCAAGTACAAGCACTCGATCGCCAAGCGGCTGGATTTTGGTTATGCTTCCTTTTTTTGCTTCTGTATGTCCTTTATGTGCAGTTTTCTTGATTGTTTTTTTCATAGTTTTTTTATAGTTGTGTAATTTCAACTATCCATCACGCCGAAAAGCGTAAAGATTAAGCTAATAATAGGCCATGTACCATTGATATATCTGTACTATATATAAAAAGGAGCCAGCACGCAAGAGTCAATTAAAAAATGAAAATAAAAAAAACCGCAGAATGCGCGAACGCAAACTGCGGGGTGATTTTTCAACAGGCCTTTAGGCCGTGACTTATTATTCCTCGCCGCCGCCCGTGCTCACGGTCGTCGGGCCAGTATAGAGCAGTCCCGGCTGGCCAAACCGCGCCCACGTGAAGTAGATGCGAAATGTGCCGATCGGCAGATAGGCTTTGGTCGGACCAGTCTGTGAGAACGGCGTCGTCCACGGAACGCTGCCTTTGTACGGACCACTTTCGGCTGTGATGACCATAGCGATCGGCCGGTCGAAGTACGTACCGCCGTCGCTTGTCTGCACCAGACCGGTGACGTCCCACGTAATGCCGTTTTGCGACACATTCGTGCTCGTCACGTTGATGTAGACGGTCGGAAGATTATAGGCTTCGATGATAACCACCGTGTTCGTCGGATCCTTGAGCACATAGTGCCCTTGGATCTTGAACGAAGCGAGGCCTTCATCAGCACCGATGGTCTGCGGAATCGGCGTAGCCAAAGGCAAGGTTGAAACCGTGCCGTTGGTATAGTCGATGACCAAGAGACCGTTCGGCGCACCGATCATCCATGTCGGGAAAAGAATCTCGCCGTTCTGAACGGTCAGAGAATTCTGATTGGCCGTCGTACCGTCCGGGTTTAAAGCCAAGACGGTCGCCGATGAAACACCGGCGCCCGGCAGGACAATATTTTCCAGCCAAAGCTGAAAGATCGGTCGGTTGTTGGTCTGCGGAAACTCTACGTATCCGTAGAAGAGCAGGTTGCCGGCGGCGTCGTACACATATTCGTAGCCGTCGATTTGGTCATTCGGATTGGTGATCCGAAGATTATACTCGAAGGCGCCGAGCTGGGTCAGGACGTCCTCGGCATTGGTGCCGGTGACGTTGGTGTAATATGCAGTTTGCTGATAGTTCCAGTCCATGCTGGCGGCGGTGTAGTACACCGTACCCTGCACGGACAAGTCCAACATGGCGTTGCGTGCCACGTCCGCCGAATAGATCGGCAGTTCAGTCGGAGGCGGCGAGGCCATGACAGAAGTTTGCGAGAAGACGGACATTGCCATTGCAGAGATGACGGATAAGACTGCGATTTTCTGATGTTTCATATTTCGATTTCTTTCGTTTCTGTTTGTTTCTGAGTTTCTGTTTTTTCTTGATGCTGACTAATTTAATTACTGACTGATTGTTGATTCCGCGCTGTCGCGATCCTCTGCCGGATTTCGGCTTCGGAAACAACAGCTGGAGAATTATTTGATGACGGCATTGCCGGCATCACCACCGACATAGCGTGTCCAGTGACAATATGATTGTCCGCTGGAGCGACTGCCGGCGTGTTCGCCGTAAGCACTGTGGAAACAGCTTGATTATTTTTGACTGTTGCCACTGACTCCACAGATACTGTCTGCGGAGAATTCTGTCCACATTTCCAAACAAGAAGCGTCATGCCAATCATGACTGCAATTGCCGGAATATAGATTCTTTTTCTCATAATCTTCCTTTCTTTTGATATGTAATTGTGGAGAACAAAAAAGAGGTGCTACCCTCAATTAACTAACTTACCTCTATCTTATCATAATTAGTATAATAAGTCAATAGGTCTCGTCCGTCTCAGCTTGTATACACCCCCCTCCCCTTCTTATACCGCTATATTGAGCCGCCATTCTGGATAGTCTTTGACGTGAGCTCTTTGTATTTCCTCATATTTCTTCATAAGACTGGCGGTTATTGGACCGACATTGCCGGAGTTGCTGGAAGCACCTATTTTTCTCCGGTCTATCGAAAGAATAGGCGTAATACGCGCCGAACTGCCACAAATAAAGGCCTCACTGGCAATGTAAAGCTCGCTTCGGGTAACTGCGCGCTCAAGCACTTCGAACCCTTCGTTGCGGGCGATACGAATAACGCTGTCGCGAGTAATACCTTCGAGAAGATCGAAATTCACGGCAGGCGTAATGAGTGTACCGTTACGCTCGATGAAAAGATTGGCCACGGTACCTTCAGTGACTGCGCCGTTGCTATCGAGAGCAATGGCATCATCATAACCGTTCATCAAAGCCTCATTTTTCATTAAGGCGACATTGGCATAACCGCCATTGACTTTGGCCCGCGAAGGAATGGCATTGTCGGGATTTCTTCGCCAACTCGAAACGCACACATTGATACCGGAACGCGGTACGATTTCCCCCATCGGATAGACGTATGCAGAAAGAGCGATTGGCAGGCCGCGGATCTTGGTGCCGGCAAGGAGTGCATCAACAAAAACGGTAACACGGACTAAGGCGTCCTCGGCAATAGCGTTTTTCTTCACAAGGTCGCGCACCATTTTTTCAAAACGCTTATAATCCCATGCGGCGACGAATGAATCAAAATCCATAATACGCGCGGAAGAAACAAGTCTGCGGAAATGATCTTTGAGGCGGAAAGCGTAGAGCTTCTTTTCCTTTTTATTCCACGACAGGCTAAAGACGGTGTATATGGAAAGGCCGTAGAGCACCGGCGAGCTGGCAATGCTGACCTGTGCCTCGGCAAATGGCACGAGCGAGTCGCGCATGTAGGCGATGCTTTTTGAATAATCTAATTTGTGGAAAGTGGAAGTTTTTGGTGTAGTAGACATATGGAAGTTTTATGTAAAATATTGAAAAAGAGTATGTCGGGACTCGGTCACAGGTCTCGCGCTGGTGCGCTCGCCCGCGACCCCGCCTCACTCGCCTTCGCTCGTTCCGGCTTTCGAGTCCCTCCCAGCGCCACTCAAAAATCCGCTTCGCGGATTTTCTCGGGTGCGCCGGGAGGGACTCGAACCCCCGTAGACTAAAAGTCGAGTGGTTTACAGCCACTTGTAATTGCCGCTATACGACCGGCGCATGTGACCACACAATTCTGCATGAGATCTGCAGAAAATGTAGCTTATAGCATTCTATCACCTTTTTGCTTTCTGACAATAAAAACCTATTCTGAGATGATGTTGATTGACCCCAGTACCATTTCTATTATGTAACACCAAATTTTATCCTTTTTGACGATATTGACATATAATATTATATATGCTAGGATACATACTAGACCAAAACCCTACATTTTGTAGTAAAACCTGAACCTCGAAAAAACGTAGAAAAATAGAAAGGAAATTATGAACGGAAAATATTATGCCGACGGTTTGGCCTTCCTGGGTCATCCGGGGGGATCAATCATCGCCGATAGCGGACTCGATCTCGACATGGCTCATGTCACCGTCGCACCTCCTAAACCGATGAATGAAGAATCCATGGTGACAATAGTGGAAAAATCGGTTTCTCAAATCGAAAGTCAACCACAACTTTACATCGTCCGCGATACTGAAGATATCGGCTTAGCCGAGAGTCTCAAAAAAACGGCCATCGTCATGGGACTTCAAAACTCCCCTACCGACGGCCACTTCAAGGAACTCTTCAAAGCTGGCATCAGGGTCTTCGGACTCTGGTATCAGGACAAAAATGCTCTCGGCGGAGGATTCAATCTTCCCGACGAACCCATCACCGCCGCATGCCAGACGGCTCTCCGTGAGCTGGCCGAGCTTGACGCTATCGTTGACCTCTCGCATGCCGGACACGCCTGCGCCCGAGGGGTTATCAGATTCATGGATAAGGAGCGCTTGCCGCTCAAGCTCATGGCTTCACACGGTGGATGTCATTCGATATATCCTCGTCCTCGGAACTTGCCTGATAATATCCTCATGGATATTGTGGCGAGGTCGGGTATCGTTGGTGTCTACACCCTGACCTTCGGCCTTTCCGCCAGCGATGATACCTTAGTGCCGTTTATTCGGCATTTGGAGCGAATGGTCATCATAGCCGGCGAAGAAAACGTTTGCATCGGCAGTGACGGCGTTTATTGCACGACTGATGAAAGCGAACTGCGAAGCGAGTACGACAGGCTGAATAAGCTCGTCAAACCGGATGAAGCATTCGAAGTGCGCTTCCCTCCTCAACCGCTCTGTAGTTATTCGCCGGAGAAGATGGCTATCATCGAGCGGGAAATCTTGAAGTGTGGCTCGAATAAGCTTCAGAGAAACATCTCTCAAATCATGGGAGGAAACTTGAAGAATTTCTTCGAGCGGTCTCTGCCATAAAAGTGCGGAACTGCCGCGTCATATTGCATTACATCACATCGCCTTGATCGAAAGATTCGGGCGATTTTATTTTTTTGATTTTTCCGACGCTTTTTTCACTAGCATTTTCTTCACCGGCGCTTTTCTTACCCATTTCTGCTTGGCTCCCAACTGGAAGTATGTCGGATGCTCATGCGGCCAAAAGACCAGTCGAGGTTTGACCTTATCCTTCAGCATACTGAAATTGTTGGCATGCTCGGCGCTCTGGGTAGTCAAAGCGGTATGGATACGCTCGGCCACTCTCTTCTGGAGCAGGGACGATGCTGTGACACCTTTCTTGAGCTCGATATTTATTTCCAAAAATTCATTCTGTTCATTGTCATGCTTGGTAAACATACTGAATTTGCCGGTAACAGAATCTTCGAGATCATCATGTTGAAGACCAATCTTGATATATTCTGGATAAATAATGGCGCCGTAGAGTTTGGTCGAAAGATCGGTACGTTCATATATATAGACGAACGGTAGTTCAGCGATAGTGTCGACGATGCCGGCTTTACGAGCTTCGGCTCGGAGATCAACACCTTCCTCGGCAAACATCTTTTCCACATCGGCGAAATAATGCGTACCGCCATTGTCCCCTATTTCATAACGCAGGAGCGGCATGACATTGTCGCCGCTCAAATAAATGTTTTTTCCCACCATTTCAAAATTGGTAAACGACGGAATATATTGAGCCAGAGTCGGCAAACGGCCGGCTTCACCAAAGAATTTCTTGTACAAACGACCGGCGGCAGGTGTACCCCCGAGGACAAGTCGGCGAATCAAGATAGCAATCGGCGTTTCCATAGCCATAGTGCCGAGGTCGGCACTGCCGTAGACACTGGCTGTATCTCGATATGGATTATTCATGCCAGTCTTTTTCAAAACATAGTCGCGGAATTTTTCCGAAAAGCTTTCGGCGGCAAAAACCATTTTGATATTGAAATCATGCCAATTGACGCCGTTCTCGTGTGCCTCATCCACCACATCTTTCATAAACGGCGGATAGGCGCAGAGAATGATCTGGTCATATTTCGGCCCGACATTTTTCAAAGCCTCATAAATCTCTTTTTTATTGACGCCGGGGGTGATGATAGTCAAGGGATAGCCGCGATCGGTGATGTAGTGGAAAGCTTGATAGGTGATGACCCCGCCAATCCAAACTCCCATACCAAAACAAACGATGACGAGTGTTGACTGGTTGTTTTTCTTCTGTTTTTTCGAGCTGTTTTTTCCTTGTCCGTTTTTTGTGCCAATGATACCGCTATTACGCAAAAACATTTCATGATAGACGGATGAATGCATATCTACCGCGCTATTTCGGGGAAAATAAAAAGGTGTACCCGTCGAGCCGGATGTCGAAGTAAGGACGAGTGGATGCCGCATCAGAGCGGCTGGACTGCACAGATCTTCCCATGGATACGCACGTAAATAGTTGTCCTTGCCCATGGTAGGAACGATTGTACGAAAATTATCATATGTCTTTATTCCGGCAATTGTGGCCGCATGTATTCCATTCTTCTTAAGAAAATCACGGTATGCGGGGATATTTTTGGCGCAGGATTGGAAGAGTTTGATCAGTCTTTTCTCTTGTTCTTTTCTCCAAAAATCACTTTTCTTTGTATACAGAAAATCAGTCATTCCGGCGGGTTTATATGCCATGGAAGCAATATACATCAAATACGGCTCTTTTTCAATACTTTCGTATCACCCCCTTGACAATGGCCGCTATTTTCAAACTTTCTTGAGGATATATGGGCTTGTACTTTTTATTGGCCGCTTCAAGATAGACAGTTTCTGTGCCAGCTGTACCCGAGCGACTGCTTTGTATGCGGCGCTTGCGGAAATATTTCATAGTCCAACCGCCATCAATGTTGGCTATAACAATATCACCGTCTTTGGGCTCGAGGCTAGCTTTCCCAGCAACGCCATTCCCGCTTCCACTGTCGGTGCGTTCAGCCACGACCAAATCGCCTTCATGGATACCTTCGTCTATCATCGAATCGCCCTTCACTTCGAGAAGATAGGTCGAACCGATGCCTCTGCCTCCGATGAGGTATTCGTCAATGTTCAGGGTATCGAATGACATTTCTTCGGAGGTCGAAGGAAAACCCGCTTCGACAAGACCAAGAAGCGGCACTTCATTACCCATGCTAAAACCGCCATCTCTGACAAGACTTTTAGGGATGATACGTCCGCTTGAATCTTTGCCTACTATGCCTTCTTCCACAAGTTTATTTACCAACTTGTAAACGGCATTCTTGGACTTAAAACCAACCAAAACCATAATCTCCGCATAACTTGGCATGCGTTTATGACTACGATAAAAGCCGATGATTTTATCAATTTTATTTTTATATTCAGTGATCATAGTTGGTAAGTCCGGTCATTTTTCGCCTCCTATCCCCTATTCCGCAACCATCGCTCTATATGTATCTATTCTATAAGAAAACACTTGAGAGCGAAACTAATGACTTGGTGAACCAGCGCCCGCGCGGCGGCTCGGCTCGATACGAGTCCCGCCGCTTGAGCTCCTCGAACTGTCGGATGAGGAACTTGTGTCGGCGGGCCAGATGTCGGTACGGCATGCCGCGAATGATCTTGAGATCAATCTCTTCATTGAGCTTGTTGATCTCAGCCTGAATAATTTTGCTTAATCTATATTTACTCATGCCTACAGTATACGTGAACGTTCGTTCACCTGCAAGACCTCCGCAAGAGCAAACTGTGGATAACTTTTTTAGCAAAGAAAATCGCTTAAATCGGCCTTCAAATCAAGCCTAAAAATTGAGCAGTTCCGGCGGGTTATTTTTCAATATCTGTTGGAACTCGGCCTGCTGTTCCTGCACGTCGCTGGCATTATAGAAATAGCCGCCGGTGCCGGGATTGTTGCCGTTGTTATATGTATTGCCGTTGCTATTATCACCATCATTACCTGTAGTATCGGTCGTCGAGGCATTCCCGCCACTGCCGCTATTCCCCGCCGCCGCTTTTTCCGCGGCAAGCTCAGCCTCAAGCTCGGCCACACTCTGTTGATCGTTGTTGACAGCTTGTTCGGCGGCGGCAATGGCATTCGGATCGCCTGCCGCTTGTTGTACGGCAAGTTCGTCATTGGCCAAGTTGGCATTGGCCTGCGCTGTCGCCACGGTGGCGATGGCATTATTCACTTGTTCCTCGGCTGTCGTCACTAAAGCTGTGTATGCATGTATCTGTGCTTGAGTCAAGCCTGAATTTTCCGGCGTCAGACCTTCGACAATACTTTCGAGCTGAGCGAGATAAGCGGCGACGGTAGGTGCGTCAGCAGGTTTCCACGCGGCAAGCAAAATGCCTATCTCCTGACGGTTGGCGTCTATAGCCGCTTTGATAGTGGCGCTTTGAGTGGTGATAATAATATTCGGATTGATCTTGGCATTCTTAAAAAGAGTGTCGGTTTTGTTGTAAACAGCATCATACGCCTGGCTGTATTCGAGAGCCCAGGCCGAATCGAGAGCGCTATTGGCGCTGGCCGCGGCCGCTGTGGCGGCGGCCAGCGCGGCGGCAGACTTTCCTTTGAGCAACGCCTGAAGTTTGGCGGCGTCGCTGTCTTCTTTGCTTTTGGCTGATGCCAGATCGGCAGATGTTTGAGCCGGACTGACCGAGCTTTGACTGCTCTCAGATTGACCGGGTGAACCCGATGGAACAGCAATCCAACGCTCACCGATATACCAGGTGAGCGCCGCCACCATCAGAGCCGAAAGGACGACCAGAGCCTTACCTGTGGAATCCATAGGAATATAGTATACCATCAATTGGCACCATTAAAAATTAAATTTCCTTTGACTTTTCCGGACATGGTGCTAAGCTTCAATAAGAGAAAAAATGGAAACGATTGTGAAAATGAAAGGTTGAAATATGTGTACAAGAAAAAATAAGGCTCTGATATTTGATTGCGACGGCACGCTTGTCAACAGCATACCGCAGGCATTTGAGGCGATATGCCAAGTCTTCAAAGAGGCCGGCGTACCCGTGCCTTCTTTTGAAGATTTTTTCGCCAATTTCTGTTCACCCGCGGTGAACTATTACCGTACTCGCGGCGTACGTATCCCTGATGAAAAAATCTGGGAAATATATCTTCAGCATGCCAATCACGATAACGCGGAACTTTTCCCCGATACCATGACGACCCTGACCAACCTGACCTCGCGGGCGGACGAGCTCGGCATCGTCTACTTCGGCGTCTTGAGCGCCAATCAGAACGACATAGTGCAGACACTGCTCGAAAAACGTGGTATCCGAAAGTTCTTCACCGAGGTCAAAGGCGACGTCAGAGACAAAAGTTTCGAGCTCGGACGGATCGCTCTCGACTACCATATCGAGCCTAACAGCGTCGTCTGGGCGGGTGATCTCCCTTGCGACATGGTGGACGGTTGTAAAGCCGGAGTATTGTCTGTCGGTATCACTCAATGCGTACCCAATATTTCCACTGTGAACTTGAGAACTATGCTTGTCCATGCTGGCGCCGATTATTGCGTCAAAAACCTCCAGGAACTCGAGGGTGTTCTTGCAAAAATACTTTAACCGCAAGCCGGATAGGATTCCGGCTTTTTTGTTTGTCAATCCTATTCCTTCAGATATTCGAAGCGTGGAACTTTCTTGCCATCGAGCTCAATCTCTCCAATAAACATTGAAAGTGGCCGAGCCCAGAATTTGGACATTTTGTTATCATACAGAGTTTCGTAAATAACCATATCTTCAAGTGTCTCGGAATGCTTTGCAATAAAATGAACCTTGTATAAGTTACCTGTTTTAGAATGTTTGTAGATACCGGTTTTCATATGTTATATGTTAATAGTATACCTCTCATTTCAGATATGAAAAGATTCTTCAGGTGACCCATATAAAGGACATTATTGCGTCTTAGTTCTCAGATAATCTTCCAGATCTTCATCGAATTTGAGCATGCTTTTTTCAATCAAGTCGTCGAGATTGGGCGCCACATTGGTATGTTCATCGCCAAAGATATTCGCCAGTTCCGTGCGCCAGGGAATCGGCTACTACGTAGCCATGTACTTTTCCGCTCTCATTCGCTTCGCTCATTCGAGACGGAAAAGTCTTTCGATTCCCTGACGCGAGCCGAGCAGTCGGCTCGCTTAGGGCTACTTGCAAATAAAAAAAACGGCTCTGGCCGTTCTTTTTATTTGCAAGTAGCCCTACAGGGAATCGAACCCTGGTTAACGGATTGAAAACCCGTTGTCCTAGCCGCTAGACGATAGGGCCGTTTGTTTGTATGATTTGTACGAAAACAAATATAACACTTTTTAAGAAAATTGGCAAAAAATCTTTCCTTAGAGCGGCTCCTGATCCACTGCCACAATTTTAGCTTTCCAAATGCGACCATGCAGAGTCTTCCAAACATCATACAGTTCTTCATTTTTCAAAAGCAACAAGACAACGAGCCATGCGGCAATACCCATGAGACCGGCACAAAAACCTTGAAGAAAAACGCCGTAGGTTTTCTCCAGATTAAAAATATCGCCGAACGGCCGCAGGGCGAGGAAAGCAACATAGCCGCCGATGATAGCCGCGCCGGTATTATGGACAAGCGAGCGAAAAACGGTCGGGGTAAAATCGCCTTTCCAGCCGCCATAATCATGATGGAACATTACCCAGTGGAGATAGGTGTTGAGTAAAATGCCGAGCGAATAAGCAAGCGACAGGACGAGCACTGATGAACCGGCGACGCCCGTCACCTTGAAAAGCGACTCCACGAAAAAAGCCGTCGAAGGATATGCCGTAAAAACCATCCGCAGAACATACGCCAGCAAGATGATGACGCCTGCCGAAATACAATTGACCAAAAGCGGCCGACGGGTTTTGCCTTCGGCATAATATGCCCGGACAAAAAGAAGAATAAGTCCCTGCCCTGCCACTGAAATGGTAAAGATGGCGAGCATGGCCGCGGTCAATCGGGTATCGTCCCAGGTGAATTGTCCCGCGCCGAGAATGACTCTGACAATCTGCGCCCGCAGGACAATAAAAAGTACCATTATCGGCATTGACCAGAAAATGATGTGCTTGGCGCACGTAGCCATGTGCGAAACATAATGCTTGATATCACCCGCTTCGTAGAGTTTGGCCATAGTCGGAAAAGCCGCTGATGCATAGCTCACACCGATGATGCCGAGCGGCACGGATTGGAGATTCCATGCGAAGTTAAAAATAGAAACGGCACCCGCGCCCATAAGCGTCGCCAAGGCGATGAGAAAAAATTCGGCGATTTCGGCGGAGGAAAGTGTCAGAGTGCGCGGAAACGATACAAGCACCACTTCCCTGATTTCTTTCCAATTGATCGGTGCACGAAGCTGTGGCATAAGACCTCGCGAGACCACAAAAGGTATCTGTATACCCATGTGCATAGCCGCGCCGAGGACAACTCCAATGATGAGACCGTATATACCGAAAAAAGGATAGAGAAACAGTGTGCCTAAAATAATGCCAAGATTGTAGAGCAATGGGCTGATGGCATAAATGAGAAAACGATTGTACATTTGGGTAATGCTGGCCAAGAAGTTCGACATGCCAAGAAGGATCGGTGAAAGGAGCATGATACGCGACGCAGTGATGAGAAGCCCGAGTTGTGGACTATCGGCATAGCCGGGTAAGAGGCGCGGAATAATATACGGCATGAGGAAAAAGATAACGATGGAAACACCGACAATACCGACAAAGAAAGCCGAGAAGACATGGTCAATGAAATATTTTTCATGAGCTTTGTCTGTCGGATCCTCTTTTGCTTTGCTTTTTTTAATCAGAAATGGCACAAGGATAGACGCCGCCACTGTCGAGGCAATCGTGGCATACACCATATCGGAGATGCGGAAGGATGAATAATAGAGGTCAAGCAAAGGGCCGGCTCCGAATTTGAACGCCAGAATCTTATCACGGACGAGAGCAAGCAAAGACGATGCGATGGTCGCCGCGCCGAGCAAATAGGCCGCCTCATGAAGGCCGCCTATTTCTTTGCTCAGGAGACTGAAAAACTTTTTAACCATGACCGTTTGTTAATTATGTCTGTGTGATGGGAATTATTGGGTAGAAGCGGGAGAAGATGAAGCCAATGAAGTGTCACTTCCACTTTCGACCGATCCCGTGACTTTTTTTGTCGTAACGGTTTTAGCCGAAGTCTTCGATGATGAAGATGACGATAGTGGAGCCTTACCAACAGTAGAATTTTGACCATTATCGGAGAATATCGAAACACCATTTTTCAGATCGGTCAATATGGTGGCGACCGTGGTATTTTGAGGATATGATTTGGCTAAATCGGTGAAAACAGTTATGGCATCAGTCGTGTCATTGGCTCGGACAAAGGTGAGTCCGAGGTAATATTCGGCATTCGCGTACGCCGTGCTGATTTTGAGAACAGATTCAAAAGCTTGCGCGGCTGTCTGATAATTCTTGGCATCGTATGAGATGACACCCGCTTCAAAAAGAGCATCGGTATAGTCAGGCTTGAGTTTCAAAGCGTCACTGATTTCAGCCACGGCGGCAGTGGTACTGCCTTCGGCATAATCGAGCCGACCGAGAGAAAGATATATGCTTGGATCCATGGGAGAGACGCTTATTCCATATATATACGCTGAGCGTGCATCAGCGTACGCATTTGGCACTTTCAAAGCCGCGGCAATAGCCGATAGATCTCCTTCGGCAAGAAAGTTATTAACATTGCCCGGATCGATGCGTTGACCACTGCGAGCAAAACCGATACCTTCATTCAACAGTGAACCAATGGTAGAGACGACTGATGACGAAGCGGAGGTAGCTGAAGCGGATGAAATAAGGGCATTGATTTCATACGCGTCAATCTGGGCAAGAGCTTGATAATAGGTATCGCTCTTTTTATATATCAGAGCTTGCTCAAAATCAGAACGAGCTGAAACGGCAGAACCGGCAACGCTGGCAGTGATACCTGATTGGAAATATGATCCTGCAATAGCGTCTTTGATATAGACGAAACATCCTACCACCGAGACGAGAACGACAAGCCACAACACGAGCCAGACTATCCGCCCACGCCCCCATTTTTGCGACCACGCAATATCGCGCAATTCAATCGTAATGGGACCTTTGGCGGCAGTGTGTTCAAAATGACCATGCTCATTACCAAGCACCGCAAGAAAAATCCCCGTCATAATCATAGTGATAAGAATGATGACATGCGACGGCGTGTACAGGAACAACATTGACCATAAAAAGAAAGCTGTGAGAAACGATGTCATGAGCATATATTTCGAAAGATGATTCTCCGAAGAATGACGCATGGCCTTCACCCCGAGATATACGAACCAACCAAAGAAAAGAATCCACAGAATAGTGCCGATAGCGCCAACATCAACAAGCGAGGTCAGCATAAAGTCAGAACCGCTTGGAAAAGCCGAATTCCAGAATTGGGTCTTATTAAGATCGGCAGATTTATAGAGCAAATATTGTTCCGCAAAACGATCCGGTCCGGCACCAAAAAGGGCCGACAGTGTCGAATGTGTCAACGTCGAATGCGCGATATCAGCCGTATATTGATATGGCAGAGAAACTTCGGCATAACTGATATTCAGTCTTTGAATACTCGAGCTGGTTATACTCGTACCCTTCCATGCGAACACAGCGGCAATGATAAGAATGACCACAGCAAAATAAGGTATCGTTTTCCGATTGGAAGACAAACGATAGACCACGAGTCCGAAAGCGGCGAGAGCGATACCAATCCATATCAGATATAGATCGATAAGAAAAAGAAAAATAAAACTGATGATACAGAGCACTATGGAAATGACACGTAGACGTTTCGAAACGGGCAAATGATGCACCGTGAACGATTCAAGAGTAAACGATGAAATGAGAAAGACAATGCCGGCAAGAATAGCCATGTCGTACCATGATCCAACCATCGTTGATGTGAGAGTGCTGAAGGTACCCAAACCAAGCCAGCCGAGGCTTATACGTGTTCCCGTACCCGGAATAAGAGCGATACAAATGCGGATCAAAGCGAACAAAGCCGCTAGAGAAAAAGATCCGATAATGGTAACAATGACAGACGCGACACGTTCGCGTGTCCTACACAAAAGAACAGTCAAAAGACCAGTCACAAGGACAATAAGAGTGAAAGCTCCGCCGTACTGGTCGAAGCCGACGTTGATAAAAGAATTGCCGGGACTTGTCGAAAGAACCATCGATACAATGGTTGACAGACCAAGCAAACCGGCAATCCATATAATCGGCTGTGCCGGTAATGAAAGTGATCCTTCCCGAATGCGAGAAATAATGTAGAGAAGAAAGGAAAGAAGAATGCCGACACTGATGACAATAGTCTTGACGATGGTCAAAGGTACGATTGCCGATGGCAGAAAAGCAAGAATAGCGAGGGCGATAGTGCCACAAAAAACATTGAACGATGCTTTTTCCATAAAATAAATATAAAGAAATAATAAACTAATAATAAACCGACGGAATTACGACTAGTATATCATATATTATATAGAAGATAACTACTGTGAAAAAAGCAAAAAGCACTCCTGTAGGGAGTGCTTTTTGATGTGTTGTACCGATAAGCCGAATTCTGTGCTGTTCATGATAATGAATACGTAAATTAACACATTCACTATCATGAACAGCGACAACCATTTATCTGGGATACGCGTTGCCGCGTACCTCAAGCGGCACTCCCGAGCACCATCTTGCGATGGTGCTCGGGCACGGCCTTGCACTGGGGTAAGGATTTAGCCGTTGCATTCGGATATTGGTACCATTGCTGACGCCTCTATCCGACTGATCCCCGGAAATTGCTTTCCGGAAACCCGTACTTCGTTTCCAAAGAACGCGTCTCTGTTCGCACCTCGCGGCTTGCGCCGGACGGGCG
>CAZQKU010000011.1:0-10040 GCA_964593965.1 uncultured Candidatus Saccharibacteria bacterium
GCTGAATTCGCTTTCGCTCTCATCCTGGCTTTGTCAAGGAAAATTTTCCCGGCGTACCATCATTTGCGCAATGACGACAGTTTTGATTTGTCGAATCTCATGGGCTTTGATTTGAACGGTAAAACCATCGGTGTCATCGGCACGGGAAAAATCGGCAAAAATTCCGCCAAAATTGCCAAAGGTTTCAACATGAGCATCCTCGCTTTCGATCTTTTTCCTGATCAAGCTTTCGCCACCGAAGTCGGCGCGAAGTATGCCGATCTGCCGACCCTACTCTCGACTGCCGACGTTGTCACCATCCATGCGCCGTATACCACAGAAACGCATCATCTGATAAATAAAGAAAATATAAAATTAATGAAAAGGGGTGCTTTGCTTGTCAATACCGCCCGTGGCGAAATTGTGGATACTGATGCTCTCGTTTGGGCACTCGATCAGAACATCCTCGCCGGCGTCGGCCTCGACGTCCTCGAAGGCGAGCGATTTATGAAAGAGGAGCTTGAACTTTTGGCCCGCAACGACGCCGGTGACACCGATGAAAAGCAGGCTAAAGAGACGCGTGATACGTTTAAAATGATCCTCGAATCAAATGCTTTGATCCACGATCCGCGGGTCATCGCCACGCCGCACATGGCCTTTTTCTCGAAAGAAGCCGTCGAAGATATTCTGAAAACGACGGTTGATAACATTACGACATTTATTGCCGGCAAAGGTCAGAATCTGCTCAAATAATAGATGAACTGGATAAAAAATTTTAACGCCATAGCTACGAGCGAAAAAAGGAAAACTGCCCTTTCGATTGTCAGTGCCGGACTTGATGCCATAGATACCGAAAGTGTCATCCGCACTCATATATTTCTCTCGGAATCAATTTTGAAAATCAAAGACCAGTCTTTTGAGCTTGCTCATTTTGATGCCATCCGCATCATTGGTTTCGGTAAAGTGGTTTGTAAAGCAGTGGCAACTCTCGAATCTATTCTTGGTGACCGTATAAAAAGCGGCATTGTTATTGGTACGGAAGCGGCGATCGGTAGTCCCGCTATCACGTCATTCGTTGGCTCGCATCCATTACCTTCAGACATAAATGTCAAGGCTTCGGCAGAAATTGTCAACTTGGCTCAGAGTCTCTCCGAGCGCGACCTCGTCATTGTCATCGTTTCCGGCGGCGGATCATCGCTCCTCTGCTGGCCGCCGGAAGAATGCGATCAAGGACGACGATTGTACGAAGACTTTCTGAAAACAGGCGCCACTATTGAAGAACTCAATACGGTACGTAAGCATATTTCCCTTCTCAAAGGCGGCGGTCTGGCCAAGATGCTTTACCCAGCAACGGTGATCGGTCTCATTTTTTCCGATGTGCCCGGACATGGCGACACTTTTTATGCTACGGTCGCTTCTGGGCCGACGTATCCGGACAATCTGACCGTGGCTGACGCTGAAAATGTCCTGAAAAAATACGGTCTGGGCGGTTATACCTTACGTGAGACACCAAAAGATAAGACATATTTTAAAAAAGTCTTCAATATACCGCTCGTTTCAAATTATGATGCTTTGCAAGCGATGGCCAAATACGGTCAACAACACGGCTTCACGACCACTATTCTTTCAGACGCGATGTATGATCCTCCTGAAGAAGTCGTTACGGCAATGTTCACGGCCGCCACTGCCGCTGGAAACACCGATACAGATAAAATGCAATTGATTCTCGCCGGCGGTGAACCGAAAATAGAAGTACCTATCGAACATGGTACGGGCGGCAGGAACGAGCATACCACTCTTGAAGCTATACGATTTCTTTCGGCAAAGAAGGACGCCACCATCGCCAATGATGCGGTTTTTATCTCTTTGGCTTCCGACGGACATGACAATAATACTGCGGCAGGTGCTATTGCCGACACTGAAACTCTGGCTAAAGCCAGTGCGGCCGGGCTTTCAGCCGAAAAATACCTTGCCGCTTTTGACGCCTATTCCTTTTTTGAAAAAACGGGAGACCTCATCGTCACCGGCCAGACCGAAACAAACGTTTCCGATCTCATGGTATTATTGACAGGCTAACAAATATGTCTAACACAACTATTACCGACATCTCTGCTGAAGAAATCCTCGACTCGCGCGGCAATCCGACGCTTGAAGTGACGGTGCGTGCCGGCTCGGGAATGAGCACCGCGACAAGCTCGGTCGTCGGGACGTTTGGTGTGCCATCAGGTGCCAGCACTGGAGCTCATGAAGCGCATGAACTGCGCGACGGCGACATGACGCGCTATGGCGGCATGGGTGTACAAAAAGCCATCGAAAATATCAAAAATAAAATTGCCCCTGCACTCCTCGGCATTGATGTCAATGATCAGAAAAAAATAGATACGATCATGTTTGAGCTTGACGGTACCGCTGACAAGTCATCTCTCGGCGGCAATGCCATGATTGGCGTCAGTATCGCCTGCGCCAAGGCGGCGGGAAATGCGAGTGGCGGTGAAAATGGCGACGCGAATGCCAGCGTGAACGATGACCGCCTCAGCCTCGTCGCCCACCTCCGCACCCTCGCCGACATCAAGCCCTCTCGCGTCGAGCCCTTCCTTTTTATGAACCTCATTAACGGCGGCAAGCATGCCCGGACGCGGCTCACCTTCCAGGAATATCTCATCGTGCCGCAGGTTGACAGCGCCCGGCAGGCGCTTGAGATCGGCGTGACCATTCAGAAAGCCCTTCGCGATATCCTCGTGCGCGAGCTCGGCACGTCGGCCGCCGGCTTCGGCGATGAGGGCGGTTTCGTGCCCGACCTTGACTCGACTTTGCGGCCGCTTGGACTTTTAACCGAAGCTATCAAGGCGACCAGCAATGAAAAGAATGTCAAGCTCGCCATTGATGCCGCCTCCTCTTCTTTTTATTCCGATGGAGCATATACGGTGGAAAAAGAAAAGCTTTCTGCCCCACAGTTGATGGACATGTATAAAAAGATGAATAGCGACTTTAACATGTGCTCGTTTGAAGATCCTTTTGATGAAGAAGATTTTGACAGCTTCGCCGCGCTGAAGTTGGCTTTCGCGGGAAACAATCTGGGAGAAAAAACAAATAACGAAAATTTCCCGAACACCACCCCCCTCATTGTCGGCGATGACCTGACCGTCACCAATGTCACCCGCCTGACCAAAGCCATCGAGAAAAAAAGCATCAGCGCTATCATCGTGAAGCCCAATCAAATCGGCACCTTGACCGAAACGCTGGCCACCATGAAGCTCGCCCGCGACAACGACATCCACTGCATCGTCAGCCACCGAAGCGGCGAAACGAACGATGGCTTCATCGCCGACCTCGCTCTGGCCTTCGGCGCCTACGGTCTCAAAGCCGGCGCCCCCGAACGCGGCGAGCGCGTGGCAAAGTACGATCGGCTCATGCATATAATAGGTATGGGGAAATAGGAAGATGATATGAATTTTTATATTTTTTTGATAAGTCTTTTATAAATTGTTATCCACAGACTTGTAAATTTATCGTAAGGAAAAATGGTACAATTTGGCTATGTCATTTATAAAACAGCATAAATACGCATTTATCTCGTCATTAGTTTATTTGCTACCAGCTCTCCTGCTACTCGGCCCACATGGTGGTTGGTTTCCCCAAATCCTCTTTCGAATATTCCTCCTGTCTACATTCAATCAATTACGTGCCGTGTTAGCTTTTATGCTAGCATCCTATATCATCGGAATAGTTTTTGCCGTCCAAAGCATACGACACAAAGAACCAAAATGGGCAGAAATCTCTATGTTGATTACTGGGATACTCGCTTTAATACTCAATTTTTCCTTTCTCGGCGTAGTGTGGCAGGTTGCATTATTCGGATATAAATAGAGATTATTTATCAATCTAGTTTAGTATGAAAAGTTACAAAGATACCAATATAGCATTATCAATAGTATCTTATGCTATAGGTAGCTTGTGTTTTATTTTGTTTTCATATTTCACAAATTTTGGACCAGCTTTCTTCGTTAAAACACATATGGAGTTAACTTTCTTCCTGTCTCTTGTCTGTTTTATTGTGGTTGGAATTAGTATATATTTTGCTTGGAAAAGCTTCAGATCCAAGGAGACACCATGGAAAAGTATTGTACTTGGAACTATTGAAATATTAACTTTAGCGTTATTTATTTTTATTACACTTCTAATATTTATGTTTAGTAATGGTTGTGGTAGTCAGGCCTGTTAGTTTGGTTGTGCTTTTTCTTAAAATTTGTAAGCAAATAAAAAAGAGCTCACTCATCCGAAGATAAGCAAGCTCTGTGATACTAAAGAACTGTGACTGCATGATGCAGTGTGTTACTGCGACAACGACATCACTGTCGGCGACGTTGCACGATAGAACTGGCATGAATAATTCGTTGAGTTTTGATCAACGAAGTTGATCGTGCCGTTTGTATTCGCCAAGTAGGCGATGGTCGTCCAATCGAGGAGGTCTGCCGACGACTGAACGGTGTAAACGCCCGGTTGTCCAGTTAACTGATACACCAACAGTCCGTCACTCTTGTTCGTAGTAATGGATAATGAGAATGGTTGTACCACTCCCACAGATCCCGTCACGATGTTTGTCAGAATGAGGCTCGAATGAACCGACGTGAACGGATCAACATGGAATCCGAGAACATGGCTCGTGTTGGGAGCCGTATTCGGAAATGAGAAGACGTAGTACTGAAGTCCCGGTTGAACCGCGGCCTCATCTACTTCTCCGATCATGTTGGTATCCCAATAGACTGTCAGCAATCCATCGGCACCAGCGGCGCTCGTAAACTCTGCGTTGAATGACACATAGTTGAGTGCATTGGTGTCGGTGATTACCGTTGAGACCCATACAGGCGATCCTGTTTGAGCCGAAGCATACCCAGTAGACGTTGATAATGTTCCAGTAGTACTCTTGATGGTAGATGCCACCGCAAAGGTCGGAACTGAACCTGTGTACTGTATCGCGTTCGGAGTCGTATATATCTCGCTTGAGGGGCCGAGAGTTGTTACATAACCCCACGATACACCATTCCCCGGTGGATAGTTGTTCAGCGCATAAGTCCACTGTCCGGCAGGTCCCTCTTCACTCAACGGGAAACCAAAACCATTATAATCTGCACCAAAAGGAATTGACGCAAAATTATTGATGTTGATAGCTCCAAGAATGCTGTTTGAGTAGAACGATGGCGGCCAACCATGATCAGATATCGCTTGGAATGCTGGTGACAATAAACCAAGATACCACGGCACCTGACTATTCGCATTCTGATCAAGCGCCGTGACGTCCACGTTGTATGCGTGAGGCAGAGGACATCCTGTTAATTTCTTCTGCTGGAATAGGTCGCGAACAAAGTACGAATCAGCCCAATCAGCGTTGATACCGTACTCGCCCGTCATTTGACTCTTGGCACCGTCATACGCATCCAAGAATGTGCAATGAATAGTAACCTCATTGCCCAAACTGGCTTTGATGACTTCTGTGGCCTTTTGGATCATACCCGCTCCCGCGCTGTGCGCGATGAAGTGGATATTAGTCCATCTGCTTGATCCCATATTCAGAATGGCGTTGCCAATCTTTACCCCCGTCAGTTCCGCATCTTGAAGAGCGACATCAGGAGTATTCACAGATGCTCCGTCGATCCATTCATATCCTTCTACATCCCAGTTTTCAATACCGTTGTCAGCAAGATACTGGGTGACTAGGTTCGACGTTGATTGTACGAAGTTCTTGGCTTCTGAGACTAATGTTGGATCACCAAGTGCTATCCACCCATGCGTGATGAAAACCAAGCCGGTTTTTTGCGGCGTTGGAAGTGAGGGGTATGTCAGCAGATTTGTTTTCACTGTACTTGCCGCCGGAATTGATCCTGGCGGCAGAGGATTAAGCAAAAACGCATGGTTGTAGCCTGAAGGACTTATTCCCATACCGACAATCTGACCCGCATCATTGATACCGTTAGCCAACGTGAGTGTCCAACCTGAACTTGGATTGAACAAAAGACTATTCAAATCCGTCATCGTACCATTCGCATAAACGAAAGCATGCCCGCTACCATTTTGACCGACAATAACACCATTATTGTTGATACTATTTCCAGTGCCGATAAACCCCAGATCCTGCATTGATCCACCTGTATAGATAAATGCGTCATAACTGCCACTGGCATTACAAGATTGACCAACTACTTGGCCACTGTTATTGATTCCATATGCTATGGCATAACTCTGACCCAGATTACCAAGGTTCTGTAACACGCCGCCAGAATAGAGAAAAGCGACGTCACCGCTACCTTCGTACCAGCCACAAATTTGGCCGCTCGCATTAATCCCTGTCGCTTCACTCGTAAGATTTGCAAGTGGCGGAAGAATCTGCATCGAACCATTTGCGTACAAGAATGCAGTTTGGCCAGGAGGACTATTACTGGTATAAGCGAAACCGACTACTTGTCCACTAGCATTGATTGCATCAGCTCTGCTAACAGAACCACCAAATGTACCGAGATCTTGTATGGAACCGCCAGTATCCAAAAAGGCGTGATAATCATAATAACTATCAAGAACTAAACCAGCAATCTGCCCGTTATAATTGATGGCACGAGCATCACTTGTGTACCAACCGCTTGCAGTACCAATGTCCCGTATAATACCATTAGAATACAGAAAGCCAGCCTCATAGGAACCGCCCCATCCACTGCTTCCAACAACCTGTCCTTTATTATTGATTCCGTAGGCTTCGCTATAGTTACCTCCTGGCAATGCACCGATATCGATCAGTGCATAGTACGGTGCTGGTGTCGAACCACCTGGCGGAGGCTGAGGAGGTGGATCATTAGTGCTACCACCACTACCGCCTGGCCCAGGAGGCCCACTGTTCGTGTCCATCGGATGAATACCCATAGCTCCAAGAGCTTGATCTGTCGCTTTGGCTTGCATTGATTCCAACATACCCGGTGGCATGGGAGGAACATTAGTAGTACCGAATAATGCTAATTCGGCTGACGCACTTGTTGCTGTTTGACTAAATGTTGTCCTTGAGGACGTGAATACCGCGAGAGCAATAGCTATCGCGGTCATGAGACATGTTCGTTTCATAGATTACTTTCCTTTTTCGTATGTAGTTTTCAAAGAAACAACAAGCACACGCTGGTTGTTTGGAACTATATTCCGCGTATATATTTACCATGCGTGGTTATATGGTGTCAAGCGAATGCGGGTATCGTAATATGAAAAGTGTATTTTATAATTTTTTCTTATGATATACTTAACTTATATGAAAATTTCAAAAAAAGGTTTCACACTTATTGAGCTTATGGTGGTCATCGCTATTATCGGTATTTTGTCGGCCGTTATGTTGGAAAGTTTTTCAGCAGCTAAATCGCAGTCGCGCGATGTCAAAAGGATTTCCGATCTGTCGAATATCCAGCTTGCTTTGGCAGGATACTTTAATCGATGTGGACAATACCCGGCGGCAGACACCGGTGTCTCTAATAAAAGCATAATTGATAGCACAACGTTAAGCCAAAATACTAACTGTCCGAGCGGTATTTCTTTAAGTACTTTTATAGCAACAATTCCAACCCCCCCTAATTCTGGAGAAGTATACAGTTATGTAACTGATTCAGGATATGATGATTATTTCCTTCATGCAACATTAGAAAATCAAAACAAAGCTTCAAATAATAGTTTGGCGTCAGCACCTACATGGTGTACAAGCGGTTCTGATGTTTGTGGTAGTAGTAATCTAAATCTTTCTTGTACTGGTACCACTGATTATTGTGTCGGACCAAAATAAATATAAATAATAAGATGTACAGCCAGCATAATTAATATAATCCCCATGCCCACCCCACACAAACGTGCTCAAATTGTCGCCACCATTGGCCCCGCCAGCAAAGATCCGGCGGTATTGAAAGCCATGATAGAAAACGGCATGGATGTCGCTCGGCTCAATTTTTCGTGGGGCACGTATGAAGAACATGCGGCACGGATCGCCGACATTCGCAGGATTGCAGAAAGTCTTGGTAAACATGTGCCGATCATCCAAGATCTTTCGGGACCGCGAATCCAGGAGAAATCGGGACATGAGTTCGACAGCACTGCTCGCACTACTGATAGTATCCTCACTTCAAAAGATCTCAAAGATCTCGATTTCGGCGCCGCCCAAAACGTAGAATATGTAGCTATGTCGTACGTCGGCGACGCCCGTGATATTGAGCGATTACGCAAAGAGATGGCCGCCCGCGGCATGTGCGGAAACGGCGTGTCCAATCCCGCCAAGATCATTGCAAAAATTGAGCGTGCCAAAGCGGCCACCGGTGACAACCTCGACGCCATCGTAGCCGCCGCTGATGCCGTCATGGTCGCCCGCGGCGATTTGGGTAATGAGATTCCGCTGGAACATATCCCATATGTCCAGCTTGACATTATCAAAGCCGCCAAACGTGCGAAAAAACCCGTTATTACCGCTACCCAGATGATGCTCTCGATGGTCAGCTCGGCCACACCCACCCGAGCCGAAGTCTCCGACGTGGCTTTCGCCGTCATTGAAGGATCAGACGCCGTCATGCTTTCCGAAGAATCGGCCCAAGGCAAATACCCAGTCGAAACAGTCGCCATGATGCAGAAAATCATCCTCGAAGCCGAACGGCACGAGTACAAGCCGGTTATCCACAGTTTATGAAAAATTTCGGCAAACTGATCATCGTCCGCCACCATGAATCCGAGTGGAATAAGCTCGGCCTCTGGACAGGCAGTCGCGATATCGGCTTGACATCATACGGCTTTGAGATGGCAGAAAAGATGGGAGCATTACTCAGTGAATATTGTACGACAGAAGGTAAGATCAGTCGCATTGATTGCGTTTTTGATTCGACTCAAAAGCGGACGCTCCAAACGTATGAAAGCATGGCAAAAGGCATTACTGCCGCCAACACCGCCAGTCGGCCGGCTGTCATCCTGCCCACAGTTTCTCCCACCCGATCGCCGGCCTTGAACGAACGTGACTATGGTGATTATACCGGCAAAAATAAATGGCAAATGAAAAAGGAAATGGGTGACGCCGCCTTCGATAGCCTGCGCCGCGGCTGGAATACGCCGGTACCGCACGGCGAGACTTTGAAGATGGTCTACGAGCGCACGGTGCCTTATTTTTTACAAACCATCCTGCCGCAGATAAAAGCTGGTAAAAATGTCCTTATTGTTTCTTCTGGCAACGCCATCCGTGCTCTGATAAAATACATCGAACACATTAGTGATGAGGCTATCGGCGATGTTGAGATGCTCTCCAGTAGCATTCTCGTATACGACCTTGACGCTGACGGTCACGCCGTCGGCAAAAAAATGCTGGAGTTGAAGTCGGAGGTAGATGCGTAAACAGTTCTGCGAAAATGTTGCCATCAAGCCAAAATTAGTATATCTTTGTTTTGTATCTTCCTGCGCGCTTAGCTCAGTGGTAGAGCGTCTCGTTGACGTCGAGAAGGCCGAAGGTTCGATCCCTTCAGCGCGCACTTGAATAATCGTATGCCATATTATATTCACTAATGGAAAAAGAAATCTCTCAACTACTTGACAAACTTGAAAAAGCTTCCAATGATGAACAGAAGAGGCTTTTTGTCTTATATTGTCTGAAACTCATAGAATGTAAAGAAAAAGGTGAATTGAGAGAAGAGGAAGCAGCATATAAAATGGTCGGGGCTATCCAGTTTGATAATCTTTCTGATTCACCAGAATGTGAAGCTATATTTGATATTGCAATGACAGCAGAAATTTCTCGTGAACTTTCTTATGCTCAACCGATGGAACAATGGAATGAGAAGACTGCAGATAAAATCAAAGAAAAAGAATGGCGGGAACTCATTATTACTGTTCAAAGAGCAAAAAAAATCCTCATCCCATGATCACCCTCGCCATCGAAACAAGTTGCGACGAAACGGCTGTTTGTATTCTCGAGACGCGGCTAGCGTCGGGAAATATCGAATACCGCATTCTGGCCAATCTCATCCATTCGCAAATTGCCCTCCACCGGCAGTACGGCGGCGTCTTCCCTATTA
>CAZQKU010000011.1:10140-14339 GCA_964593965.1 uncultured Candidatus Saccharibacteria bacterium
CTCATCCATTCGCAAATTGCCCTCCACCGGCAGTACGGCGGCGTCTTCCCTATTATGGCCAAACGCGAGCATGCCAAAAATCTCATACCGCTTATCGAAGCCGCTCTGACGCAGGCGAACATTCAGCCGAAACTGCAGCCAAAAATAAAATCATCGCCAGCAGATAATACAGATGGTGTCAATGACATCAATGCTGTCAAAAAAATCAACCAAATCAAAAAAATCCTCCAGGAAAAAGAATCCGACCTTCTGGAACATCTTTTGGCATCGCCTCTGGTCAAAAAGGATCAAATTGCAAAAGCGGCAAGCGGCAATTGCCGCACTATTGACCGCATCGCTGTCACCCGCGGTCCCGGCCTCGAGCCAGCGCTCTGGGTCGGCGTCAATGCGGCTCGAGCACTCGGTATTCTCTGGGACATTCCCGTCGTCGGTGTCAATCACATGGAAGGCCACATCGTTGGTTCGCTTTTGCCGTCAAGCGAGGTTTGGGACAGCATTGCCGGCTCTGCAACCGTCTCTACCACCTCGGCCTCTGATTTCAAAAAACTCATCTCCATCACCTGCCCCGCTCTCGCTCTTCTTATAAGTGGCGGGCATACCGAACTGGTGCTGGTGAAAGATGGTAGTGATAAAAAAAATCATACTCATAATACCGATTATGAGTACGAAATCGTCGGCCGAACGAAAGATGATGCTGTCGGCGAAGCTTTTGACAAAGTGGCGCGGCTCCTCGGCTTGCCGTATCCTGGTGGCCCGGAAATAAGCAAGTTGGCGTCAGCGGAACGAAGAGCGGTGCGAAATGAGAAGTGGAAAGCAGAACAGGAAAAAAATAATGAAATTATCCTACCCCGTCCAATGATCCATTCGCCCGATCTTGATTTTTCATTTTCAGGCTTGAAGACGGCGGTGCTGTATCTGACGCGGGAATTGCGCAAAAAAAATGGCGGCGCAGGTAGCGGTGCAGATAATGGTGATGGCGCCGAAAAAAGTAGCGTAACCGGTGAATTGACCGCTCAACAGAAAAGCCGTATCGCCCGTGAATTCGAAGATGCCGTAACCGACGTCCTTATTGCCAAAACGGAGAAAGCTATCGAACACTACGGCATTGTCACCCTCATTGTCGGCGGCGGAGTCATTGCCAATAGCCATATCGCCCAAGCATTGACAGGACTGGCCAAACAGCACGACATACCTATATATATGCCGCCACTCGGCGTTTCTGGGGACAATGCCTTGATGATTGCCCTTGCTGGGGCACTGTCTGGAGCGTCAGAAAAGGCATTTGACGCTACTTCTGACATTCTCCAAGCCGACGGTAATCTGTCTTTTGGTGTATAATGCAAGCATCATCATGACTCCTTTGCGGAAAATCCAATGGTCACGCGGCTTCACCCTTATTGAGCTTATGGTCGTTATTTCTATCATTGCCGTGCTGTCGAGCATTATCTTGGCGGCTGTGAGCACCGCGCGCCAAAGAGCCATGTATGCGTCAGTGCAAGAGTCTCTTATTCAAATGCGAAACGCGTATGAGGTTCAGTATACGAATAGTGGTTCGTATGCGGGGTTGATACCTATCAACGCAGGACCTTGGAACATTACTACTGCCCCAAATGACTATTCTTGTTCCATAACTGGTGGATTTAATTACTACTGTAATGTTAAAACCACGCTAGGATGTGATGATCTATATACCGCAGGAAGTCAAGAAGATAATATCTGCAAAAATATAATCAGTACAGTTAATTCTTCTTCACTTGCGGAATTTAATTTTGGTGTAATCGAATCACCATTGACAAATTCTGACTATGCTTTTGCGGTCTATAATCCAAGTAATACATCACAACTTTTCTGTATTAGGAGTACAGGTAATGCGCTTGTTACGACAATTCTTAGCACATGTCTGACAAAAAGTAATTGGTAAATAAAATAGGGGTCACGAATGATACGTGACCCCTTTGCTGATGATCTATTTTAAATTTTCTTCCATCTCCTCATTGCGCCGATTGCACCCAAACCAACCACAATTTCTTGCCATGTCCCCGGTTCCGGAACGCTTGCTGTTTCCGTCGCAACGGTGCTTAACATCGTCGATGCTAGCGCATCTTCGCTATTATACAGAGCGGGGTTTTCAAAATACACCGTCATATCGTAGGACACCGAGGTTATCGGTGCACCATCGTTATTGACGGACAACCCACCGAATTGATCGTTTTGATCTGCAAACACAGTGTCGGCGAGAGGAGTACCACCATTCACAGCAATGTCACTGATGGTAATGCTCTCGACATCAGGTGCTTGATAGGTAATGCCAAACAAAAGACTTGAGACCGGTGCTGATGATCCCATTGTACTGGGAATGCTCCAATTGAAAGTTGGAGACCAGAGACTCGTCTGCGCTGTCACCGTTGCCGTATCACCATTAAACAGGATGGACATATTCCATAAAGTCGTTTGGGGATAGTCAGGGATGAAACCCGCCCCATAGCCTGTGCTGTTGTTCCCATTGTCGGTGAATGTGAGAGAACCGTCCATCCCCTCCGTCAGCGCCCAGGGCGCGGTGGCCAACTGTTGTTGGAACGTTGACTGATCGACCGCTGTAGTTGTCTGTGCTTGTGCCGTCGGTGTCCCGATTGACAGAATCGTGACAATCGCCGTCATGACTGCGAAGGACATATTTTTAATGATCTTCATAATGAAACACTTTCTGTTGTGCCCTTCCCTTTTCGGTTTGGGCTGGTTTTTGTTGAAACTCTACCGGGTAGGTTATCATTTTACAGTCTAGTTGTCAAGGCAATTGCATGGTGTTGCAATTGCATGGTGTGATTTTTGATAGTACGATAAAAAAAGAAGCAGAGACAGCTCTGCTTCGTGATTAACTGATGATTACCATCATGAAATAACGTCGTCTGCTTTATAAACTGCCCAGAGAGGGGATAAAAACACCCTTATTTCTGCTCTATTATCCTTATATTTTTACATACCTTGTCCCCCGTCCCCGACCAATCCGCTTTACTTTGCCAAGCACAACAAGCCGCTCGAGCGATTTGCGAACGGATGGCATGATGATGCCGGTTTGCCTGACGATTTCGGCAGGACCAGCTTCTTTCACCTTAGAGAGATATTCCAAGACTTCGTTTTGTTTCGGCGACATGGTGTCTTCGTGGGTTTCTTTTTCCACGAGCGCGATTGACTTGTCCGCCTGCTCTTTCACCACGGAAAAGAAGAAACTGAGCCACGGCGCGATCGTTTCCTCTGATCCCTCGGGTTTTGTCTGCGTCCTAAATGTCGCCTGCGACGATCGGAGTGAGAGGTAGTACTGATCCTTACGCTGTTCGATGATCTGCTCGTGCGAGATGTAGTGCACAAATGAATAGCCGGACCGGAGCAAAAGCAAGTTCGTGAGAATACGCGAAAGACGTCCATTGCCGTCTTCAAACGGATGGATTTTGAGAAATTCGATGACAAAGTTGGCGATGACGAGGAGCGGGTGGAAACGCTCTTTTTCCAGTGCCCCCTGCGTCCATTCGACGAGCTCGGTCATTTCTTTGGCCGTGAGGTATGCCGGTGTCGTTTCGAACATAATTTTCGCTACATTTCCTTTGGCATCAAGAATGCCGACGAGATTTTCCTTGTGCTTGTAGCTACCACGATGGATATCGTCCTTGGTGGAATACTTGAGAAGCTCTTTATGAAGCGACGTGATGATGCTCTCGCGCAGAGGCAAGTCTTTGTAATTGTCGAAGACATTCTTGAGCGTTTCAAGATAGCCCTGCACTTCCTGCGAGTCTCGGTCGGATAATTTTTTGATTGAAAGCTCTTGCATGATTTTCTTTACTTCCTCGTCGGAAAGCTTTGAGCCTTCAATACGCGTCGACGCGCCGGCCGATGTCACGATGACCGATTTACGCAGGCTCGTGATCGCCTGCGGCGTCATACGAAGACCCACGCGAAAAGCTCCCTTGATTTCATCGATCGCCGCCAAAAAAGCGACGATATGGGAATCGGGGTTTTTAATTCGATGGTCAAATTTTCGGCTATTGTCTAGGCTATTGTCTTCCATGTTTTACTGATTTTACCCTCTATTTATGGCCTATTCTAATGATATTTATAACAGCGTAGATTTTATCAGATTTTAGCAGATAAAGCAATTTCCGTCTTGGAGGTTACATGCTCGCGCAGGTAACCTCTTTTTATATTTT
>CAZQKU010000012.1:0-12777 GCA_964593965.1 uncultured Candidatus Saccharibacteria bacterium
TGACAAACTAAATTAAAGAAGCTCCGTTGAGCTTGATTTCCTATACTAGCAAAGGTAGGGTAGTAAGTCAAATTTTGGTTTTAGGTTGATTCCAGTGTCCTTTTTCCTCATTTTCATAATGGATTTCCGCCTCAATCTTCTTGTAATACCGCTCGCGCTTTTTGAACTGCCGCTCAAGAAATTGAATCTCTCTGTCTCGATAATCAATAATGGTTTTCTGGACGCCGACACCTCGCATTCGTCCGATATATTGCAGGAGCTTGCCCTCAAATGAAAAAGGGAAAGCCAATATGAGACAGGTTATGTCACGAATGTCTATTCCCTCTCCGAAAAATTGTCCCGTTGATAAAATAACTTTATAGTGACCGCTTTCGATCTGTTTTATTTTCGACACTTGCGCTACAGCCGAATCATCCCCGGAAATGACGATTGTTTCTATTTTTCCTTTGAGATATAAGTTCAAAATTTCGAGATGCTCCTTGCGTTCGCTCAAGACGAGCACCCGTTTACATGATTCCGCCTGTTTAAAAATATCTTCGACAATCATCCTGTTGCGCGACGTATCACAACAAATAATTTTCGCCAAGAGTTGGAATTGATCCGTCGTAAACTTGAACGGAATATTCAAGCTCGTCGTCCGTATGAAAATTTCCATCACGACATCAACCGTCGGGACGACCGACGCAAAATCGGACATCTCCATCCGCGCGATAATTTCTCCGATAAACGCATAAATTAATTTCTCGTCGTTATGTTTCCGCTCCGGAGTTGCAGTCAATCCATATAGATACTTCGGATTGAGTTGCGATATCACCTCGCGAAATGTTGATGCGGGTATATGATGACATTCATCAACGATAATCGTGCCGAATCTATTTTTCATATCCGAAAGATCTTTCTTTCGGCTGAGGCTTTGCAATAACCCGACGGTAATACCCTTCCCGATCTTCTTTTTAGCTCCTGAAAACTGCCCGATATGATTTTTGGCTATTCCAAGAAAAGATTGAATACGCTCAACCCATTGATCCAAAAGTTGCCTCCGATGAACCAAGATAAGCGCCGGCAATTTCCTCTTGGCAATAAGCTCTAAACCGATGATCGTTTTACCACTGCCGGAAGGTGCCACGATTACTCCCTGATCATGAGACATGACGCTTTGAACGGTCATCGTCTGAGGCAGAGTCAATTCAATTGAACTCTTGAATGAAATTTCTTCAATGACCGGATACTCAAAGTGGACCGAGTGATTGATTCTATGCTCATCGAGAAAAGCGACTAGCTTATTCAAAAAACCTCGCGGTAGAAAAATTGTATCGCCGGATTCCTCGACCAATTTGAAATATTTCTCAACTTGATAGACCGATTTACCGAAGCGTTTTTTCATAAGATACTCCGTGTTTATGAAATTAAGCTCTTCTTTTAAAAAGTGAACAATCTCTGGCGTAAGTTCCGACCGAGACAGAACAATTTTATTATTGGCCAATATATTCAAACTGCCTGATATATTCGTTGTGTTTTCTATATTTGCTGTATTTGGCGCATGAGATCCATTATATTTTTGCGTAAACAAAGCATCGTGGACAGCATCCAGTTCCACTGCCGTATATCGTTTAATCCCATTCACATAGCACCACTGATCGGGGAAAGGCTTCCCCGTCGCAGGATCGATAAAAACGGTATTGCCATCGGCCACGGATTTTCCCTGAAACGGCAGAGCTATCAGATTTCCAAAACCGGCTTTTGTCAGACTGTCCTGATTCGGAAAAAGCCGGTCAAAGCTGACTTCTTTCTCAAAATCAGAAATTTTCTTTGCCCGACGAATCATCTCAAGCCCGATCTGCCGGCTCTTATAACACGGATATGATTCAGAAAAGAAAATCCAAACATGTCCGCCATTGCCTGACCGAGAGCGTTCGAGATAGCACGATAATCCAATGCCGGCACATTGATCGATAAACGCTCTTGCCTCATCTTTCCACGTATTCCCATCAAAATCTGCCGCAAGAAAATATGAAGTATTATCGTGCAAAATCGGATAGACGCCTATGATATGTTGCCCCGTCAAATGCCCGTGGATGACATCTTCCGTAAGCGGCAACAGTCTCTTATTCTCAAAGTCTTTCATACTTCCACCTCGACGCTTGTGCAACATAAATTCATCCCAATCGAATTCATACGCCGGACTGTAACCCGATCTGCCGTCTTTCTCCCAACGACGAGCATATACATCGGAGCGTCCCTGAAACAACGACATAAACAACTCAATCTGTTGTTTATGAAAAGAAGCCATAAGCTTTATTTTGAAATTTTCCTATACCTCGCTCCTCTGCCTTGACCGACCAGTTCAAGCAATCGCAAATCAACCAATCGTGCCAGATTTTTCTTAACATTCTCGCGTGGCGCATTGCCGAGCTTATTCATGATATCAGAAATACTCATGTCTTTGCCGCGCTCAAAGAGCTCTAGAATCTTCTCCTGGCTTTCGGCCAATAGCTTCTCCGGTTCATTGCCCTCCATGAGCTTCCGTGCCGCTGTTGCATGAGTAATAAGCAAATCGAGAAAATAATCGAGCCATGGCGTAATATCCTCATGATCCGTCTTGTGATTATTTTGGGTCTTGTGCAATGCCATATAATATTCGGCTCTCGTATCCTCGATGATTTCATCAAGAGAGACATACGGAATATAGGCATAATCTGCTCGCAGAAGAAGTAGGTTGGTCAGGGCACGGGAAAGCCGGCCGTTGCCGTCACTGAATGGGTGTATAGCCAGAAATTCAAAAATAAAATTGGCGATAACGAGAAGAGGATGCAGACTCTGCGGCTCATGGACTTCCTTCTTCTCCAATTCTCCCGCCGCCCAAGCCAAAGCCGCTTCCATTTCCGGCTTGACAAGATAGGGCGGCGTGGCTTTGAAGACGATGACCCGTTCGCCTTTTTCATTGACCGCTTGCACTACATTGTCCGCCATTTTATATTTTCCCTTATGTGACTGATCTTTTTGAGAATACTGCAAAAGTATGCCATGAAAATGGAGGATGTTATTCTCGGTCAGCTTGAGACTTTTATAATGATCAAAAATCCTACCGATCAGATCGGCATAACCAGCCACTTCCTGCTCATCGCGATTCTTCGGCGGATTCGATTTCAATCCACGCAAAAGCCGGGCGATTTCTTTATCGCTCATGGTCGCACCTTCGATGCGGGTCGAAGCGCCGGTCGAGGTAATGATAACGGTAGACCGGAGCCGCTTGAGGATGACCGGATTGATGGCAAAACTTCCCTTCCACAGCCCCTTGAACTCGTCAATGGCGGCGATTTTGGAAAGTATGGCTGGGGAGATTTTTATGCGCTTATTAAAGCAATCGAGGTGATTTGAGTGATTTTCTTGCATGATGTCGCTGTTATTAGCCATTTTATTAAGCTTTTAATTGGTTATTATCAGCTCTACCTAATACTACCCAATATTACCCAATTATGCAAGTGTGTGTGGCTATGAAGCTTGGGTTTTATCAAAATAAAAAGCGCTGGATAGGCGCTTTGTGAATTTAAAATAGCGAGAAATCAACGAGGAGCAGTCTCCGCCGACCTTTCGGTCTGTAGATCTTTGGTCTTCATGTGCAGAGGCGATTGCTCACCCTCAAACCACACCTCGATGATGTTTGTCGAACGACTATTTTCGCCCGGTATATCAATACCAGCGACGATGCCCATCGTTCCGGCTGGCGGACCAAATCTGCCGTTTGAATAAACCCTCTGGCAGAGGTGTACTACGACGGAACCATTGATCTGACACTGCGTAACAATGCCGCCAATGTATCTCCTGACCGTATGGCCGTGAACTTCGACCGATTCCGTATCGGCGGGGTTGATACTGTGCTGTGTCCGAAAAGTCTGCCGCTCTGAAGAAATTTGGAGCGGCATTTTTATTGCATCTGCCTCGACGGTTCTCTCTGGATTTGACAGTGGAATAAAAACAAGATAAAGTAGATTTAGAATTGACGTAATGGTAGAGAAAAAAGTTTCAATTGAAAGGAAAAATATGAATCTATCCCGAATGACTGCTCTTGAAATCTATAGCAATCCGGCCGACATTGAGTTCCTGATCGCCCAATCAGAGGGCAAACATGCAATCATGGTCACACGCGGCCCTGGGCACCGTTTTAAACCACTACTCTCAACCGAAGCCGTCTTTGAGAGCCGTGCCACAGCGGTTACTATTATACGAAGCGTCCTTGATGTCGCTCTCAAAGAAGGAAAAAGTGCCTTCGACGATGCACTGGAAATGTTGGATCAAGAAACTATTGACCACATCATTCAGGATCTGCAGGAGCAAGGGTCGTGTTCAACACATCTCTTTCTGGTAGTCTGACCAATCGCCACATTTTTCAAAGTCTTTCAGAGCCGTCACCGCCGACGGCTTTTCTATTTTGTATGGATAATTGATTACTATCAGCTTTACCCAATAGTACTCAATTCGTTCGGCCCCTTATCCAATCTTTTCGCCTCACTCCACGCCAATTCATATATCTTCTTCATCGCATCGGCGATTTCGTCGCTTTCAATGATGATGCCAAGTTTTTCTCGCCACGAAGCGATCATTACCTTATTATCGTAGATATTGATCTCCGGCGAAAAATAGTATTTATCAGCGGGAACAAAAGCAATTTCTCGTTTTTCTTCAATATCGTGAGTCGTACGTTCACGTCCGACGGGTGTTTCAGGCACAATGGCTCGGATTGAGATATTTTTCTCGGCACGCCTTCTATAATAATCAGGAAAATATTTTGGAAGAGCATTATGCATATCATCCACCGTGGCATACGCACGGATCGGTTCAGAACTTGTCAACGTATCTTCGTAAACATGTTCAAGACCATCGGTACCTTCATAAAAACGTATTCTCGGACGATTCTTGACGGCATAGAGTGACGTCAGCTCGGGTTCAATCTCTTTGGCTTTCTTAATACATTCTTCCGTCTGTGATATTTGTCTTTTCAGATATTCAGCGATAGCTGTCGGTGGTTCTGCAATATATTCTTGCTTAGGTTCTTTTCCGGAAACGTTTGCCAGCTTTTTATTGACCAATGATCCGAGAATGTCGTAACCTGTCGTCCTGTTAATTCCAGCTTTTTGAGATATTTTTGTTACCGTGCCTTTGCCTAACTCCAATAAAGCTACATATACATTAGATTCTTTTTCACTAAATCCGAAAGACTGCAAATCAAGTTTAAGTTGTGTGTATTTATTTTCCATAACAGAAGTATATATCTAAACCATATTTGTGTCAATACTTTTCCACAAAAATATGTTGATATGTAAATATATCTTGATAAATATAGCTTATTTAATTATTTTATTGACGATTATACTTGACAATACTAGTATAATTTGCTATACTTATGGCAGAAAAATAGTTCACTGAAAACAACAAAAATAATCAAAACGAAAGAATAAATGATGAAAACGATAACAACGACAGAATTCAAGGTGTGGATAACAGTCGATTTGGAAGCGGGCTGGAGCGGGGATTCATTCTTTTGCACCAGAAACAGAGGGTTTGAGTGGAGTTTCGAAGCAGAAGAAATGCTCGAAAGGGCGCGTGGGTCGGAACGAATGGAGCTCGACCTGTTCCAGATCACTCCTGAACAGCTGGGATTACAAGGACCTAACAATGTTCATGCTCATGAAATTCTGACCAAAGGCCAGGAACTTGGTTTCCAACTTTCTCCCTTGGAGTTGCCAGCCTTCCTTCTCTTGAGATATCGAGATCATCCGCGCTTTAACGAAGGATTCATTGCGGCGACGAGACCTGTCTGTGTTGGAGAAAGCCCTAATCGAAAACCACACCTCTTCAGGGTTAATCCTTTTCGGAAGGAGCTTACACATACATGTGTGTGTCCTGACTGCTACTATCGTCTCGGTGATACATGGGTCTTTTGCAAGACTCATCTTTATCCGCCCGGTGGACCACAGAAGGTGATCTCCGCATAATGGTTTGCCAAACGCTTTGGAGATATAGCGTCAAACTCCAACCCCGCACAAGAAATTGTGTGGGGTTAAACTTTTTCTTCCACAAGCTCAAAATATGATTCTTTGATTCCTTGATTAATATCTAGACCCAACTTTTGAAGAATTGTTTTTAGTTTTTCTTCATCAAGAGATTTGTTTGTTGATCTAATTTCAATATATGTGCCAATAGATTTTTCAACGCTCTCTTCTAGTTTACTAACCTTATCAATTGAAAATACAAGACCATCTAATTGATACAGTGTTCGTTCTTTCTTAATGCTTTTTGCTAATTTGCCGTATATAGAAAGAAATTTAGTCTTTGTTTCATCATCGATATCAAATTCAAATTTTGGTCTGTCTCGAAATTGAGATTCAACCCTAGGTCCCTTATAAGTTAGAACCGTGCCCGTTCCTTCTTCTCTAATTCTTAATAGTTCATCGGTATCAATCAAATTTCTATCCTTAGGATTGTAGTAGTGATCAATTTGAGTCGTTTGGCTTATTTTTTCTGCACCAAGTTTTCGCAATGTCTCCTGGTCTATATTTCCTTTAAATTTTAACTGGACTTCATGCAAGCCAGAACGTTCAGCTTCGACTTTTGGACTATATTCATTTTTTATAAAAAAGTCGGCATTCTTTTTTGTGCTTTGAATATATTTATCATGCATTGGTTCAACTACTTCAGAAAAATAACGGATAATATCTTCTGGTTTTTGACCCGTTCTCTCAATATCACGGAGAAGTCTTCTTAAAATTCTACCGTGTGTACCAATATCAACAAAAACTTTCACATCACCTTCTTTTTTCAAGATATCATTTAATGCGAATAGCCCCTCCACGACAACCACTCTTCCCGGCTTTATTTCTTCGGTACCGACCATTTCACTTGTTTTGAAATCATATTTAGGTTTTTGAATTGCTTTTCCTTGTCTAAGATCATTTAATTGCTGTTTTAGAAGGGGAATATCTAAAGCTTCTGGCTGATCCCAGTTTAAGACTCTGCCTTCTACAGATTCATTATCCATAAAAGTCTTGCCTCTGTAATAATCATCCATTGATATTAATGTAGCTTCTTCTCCCATAGCTTCCATTAATTTTTTAGAAACAGCGCTTGTTTTTCCCGAAGCCGATCCGCCAGCGATTTCTACAACAATAACACTCTCGCCGCTTTCTTTTATTTTTTGTTTAACCTGTTCAATGAGCGTTTGTACACCTTCTTGAAGTTCATATTCAGGAGTTTGTTTTATTGATTCCTTAGGCATACCTTCGAGAGCAAGTCTTTGATTTTTGAAAGTCTTATTTTCAGTCACATCCGTACCAAGCCATGTAGGAGGAACAAAACTGTCACTTGCTTCTTCAGAAGAAAATTCTATTTCGGCTGTTATGAGTCCAGTTAAATCACCATGATAAATATCTAACTCAATAACGACTGCTTGATACGGAATTTCATAACGAGTTTTCTCAAGCCGTTTTCCTTCGGTGGTACCCCACAGAGCATTAAATTGCTCTTCTGTAATTTCAATCTCATTTTCTGTTCTAACCTTTCCTGATCCAGACTTCACAGTCTGGTAATATTTGTTGTCTTTCCTTCTAAGACGAACTTCGGTGCCGTCTTGTGTAATAGTAATATATCCTTGAGCAATTTCTTTATGTGAAAAACTCTCAATATTTTCAGGTAATGATTGCACTAAAAATTTCCTCTCAATTTCTTTTGGTTGTTCTTTCTGTGGAATTGCTTCTTGTAAATTTGGTTCAGAGTCAAGATTTTTCATATAACGATATTCTATCGAACTTTTAATTTATTAACAATGCGCCGAATATATCATGAAATTCTGGAGAAAAAAGTTCGAACTTTGTCCAAAAAACAGCAAACAGGAACGGCAGTAGGTCTGCTAAACGCTTTGGAGAATAGCGTCAAACTCCCACCCCGCACGAACAATCGAGCGGGGTTTAATCTTTGGTAATTTCTAATGAATCGTATCAATCAGCGTCAGAAAAACTTTCTCAATAACTCTTTTAGTTTTTTTAATAAAAAGATCAAGCATGTTTTTTGTAGGCGCGCTATTATTTTCGCTCTTTTCTCTTTCGCTACTCCCCCTTCTTCGCCTTACCCACGCGTCTTCGCGACACAACGAAAACATTCGAATACTTCTTCGGCGTGCGGGTCTTCTGGCCTTTGCCGGACGGCTTACCCCAACGGGTCTTGGCGCGACGCATACCGCGGCCCTGACGTCCTTCACCACCACCGTATGGATGGTCTACCGGGTTCTGAGCGGTACCGCGGACGGTAGGACGGATACCAAGCCATCGTGAGCGGCCGGCTTTGCCGATGTTGACGAGGCGGTTCTCGTCGTTCGAGACCGTGCCGATGCTTGCCCATGCGTTCTCATCCACGCGGCGCACTTCGGTCGAAGGCATCTTAATGTGAGTATAGCCTGCATCGTTTGCAATAACCTGACCGAATGATCCGGCGGAACGGACAAGCTTTGCCCCGCCCTGTGGACGAATTTCGACGTTATAGACAAAAGTACCGACAGGAATTTTCTTGAGCGGCAAGCGGTTGCCGGTCGCAACCTCGGCTGTTTCAGAAACGAGGAATTTATCGCCGACTTTGACAGTTTTCGGAATGAGAACGTAGCGTTTCTCTCCATCGGCATAGTTGACGAGAGC
Organism: uncultured Candidatus Saccharibacteria bacterium; assembly: GCA_964593965.1. Taxonomy (GTDB): domain Bacteria; phylum Patescibacteriota; class Minisyncoccia; order Phycocordibacterales; family PALSA-1337; genus PALSA-1337. Next base: position 8,682 of record CAZQKU010000012.1, read on the forward strand.
GATAAAGCCCGTGCGGAAGGGATCGTATTCAATAGTCATGACAGTCGCCGGCACATTTTTCTTGTCATAAACGAAATCAATCTCGCGATAGAGTTTCTTATGACCACCACCTTTATGACGCACGGTGATGCGACCAAAAGCGTTGCGCCCAACGTCGCGCTTGAAGCCGTGAGTGAGAGCCTTGTGCGGCTCACTCGCCGTCAAATACTTCCGGAATGGAATGGTTGACATGCCGCGTCGTGATGGTGTTGATGGATGGTATTTTTTCATGGTGGTTTTGATTTCTTGCTAGGCGATTTCAATTTTATCGCCTTTCTTAAGCGTCACGTATGCCTTCTTGAAGCCCGACTTGGTAACCGGCCGACCGCGATAGGAAACATTTCGTTCGGCGGTGTTAATAATGCGAACTTTCGTCGGTATTACTTTGTACTTCGTCTGAACAGCTTTGGCAATGGACTTTTTATTGATACTAGCCGTACCACTACCACTGCTCGTTACTTTGAAGGTGTACGAATTTAATTTTTCTGCATGAAAATTAGCTTTCTCGGTGACATGAGGTACGAGAGAAATGACGGGCTGACCTGCGTTGGTCGCAGGAGTGGATGAAATAGCAGAGATCACCGCGGGAGTAGAAGCGGTAGAAGTGGCAGGAGTCTTGACGACAGCAGTGGACGTCACAGCACTTCCAACCACAGGCTTCCTTGTCGCTGATTTTTTCGCGCTCTTAGAAGTACTCGAAACTTTCGAGACCTTCGATTCCTTTACTTCTTCTTCAGTTTTATTTTTTCCAAAAATGGGCATGGTATTGGTATTTAATATGAATATAGAAAATTATTCTTTCTTGGCCTTTTTAGCTTTCTTACCTTCAAGTGCCGCAAGCGAGACCTTTGGATCGGCAATGACAATGTATTTATGATCAAGAACCGAAAGCGGATTGACATTGCGAAGCTCTTCGATGGCGACATTGCCGAAATTGCCGAAACTCTTGACCAATTCTGGATATCGCTCGCCGACAGCAATGAGAGCGGCGTTCTTCGGCTTGGTGGCAAGCTTTTCAAAGCCTTTCACCCCGGCGAGCGCGTCGAGCACAGCCTTGGCAGATTTGGCTTTCGGCGCATCAAACGTCAGCGTATCGAGGAAAAGGACTTCACCATCGCGATATTTGCGGGAAAGGATGACGAAAAGTGCCTGCGCCTTGGCCTTGCGGTTTATCTTTTGAGAATAATTTTTATCATTGCGAGGACCGTGAGCAATACCGCCGCCGACCCAAATAGGCGAACGGGTAGAACCGTGGCGAGCACGTCCGGTACCTTTCTGTTGCCATGGCTTCTTGCCGCCGCCGGAAACTTCTCCGCGAGTCTTGGTATGAGCGATAGGATCGCGCTCATTGGCCCGCATGGCAATCATCACATGGTGAACGAGGTCAGCATTCCATGACACGCCGAAGACAGCTTCAGGAAGCTTTATTTTCCCTGCCGACTCGCCTTTTTGGTTGTAGATTGTTGTTTCCATGGTTTTTAATCAATTTTTGATGTCTTTCGCCGCTCTGCCATCCTAACTGTTAGCAACAATTTCCACAAGCGTCCCTCGTGTTCCTGGGATAGCTCCTGAAATATAGATCTCATTCGCCGCCGCATCAATATGAACAATCTTGAGGTTCTTCACCGTCACCCGATCACCACCCATACGGCCACCCATGCGCATTTTCTTTGGCACTTTATTGCGTAGCCCCCCGCCGATGGAACCAGGTTCGCGCTCGGAATGCTTCTGACCATGACTGCGAGGGCCACCGTGGAAACCATGGCGCTTGACCACACCTTGAAAACCCTTACCTTTCGACACGGCGCTGACTTCGACGATATCGCCCTCTTTGAATTGAGAAATATCTATTTTATCACCAGCTTTGACTGTACCAGCGAGTGCATCAACACTTTTACCCCCATCATTCTGATCCAAACGAAATTCCTGAATCCGGGCAAAATTACCAAGTTCTTTCGTATGACCTTTGACCGCTTGGCTTATACGCGACGCTTTGCGCACACCTTCCCCGACTTGCACAGCCGCATAGCCGTCTTTTTCATCGGTTTTGACTTGCGTCACGACAACGGGAGCGGCAAAGACGATGGTTGCAGGATGAACAACCCCTTCTTTATCGAAGATTTGAGTCATATTCAGTTTTCGTCCAAGAATAAATTTCATATCAGTTTTACTGTTAAGCAGTATATATAGTGGTTGGCTTGCCGAGCACCACTAGTTGCGTATGACAACTAGTGGTACTCGGCGAGCACCTCTTTATTTACATCATTTTAACGTCAATGTTAACGCCGGATGGCAAGCTCAAGTTCGTCAAAGCTTCGATTATCTTAGGCGTTGGATTCAAAATGTCAATCAATCGCTTGTGCACCCTCATCTCGAACTGCTCGCGAGCATTCTTGTAAACGAACGCTGAGCGGTTCACGGTGTATTTCTTTGTCTCCGTCGGTAATGGCACCGGCCCATAAAACTTCACATCGTATCTGATGGCCGTGTCCATGATCTGCTTGACCGAAGCGTCGAGAATCTTATGTTCATAAGCTCGGACACGGATGCGCAGGCGGGCCACATCGCCTTCTTTCGGTGCAATCTTTATCTTCGCCGCCTTCGGTGCTTTCTCGATCGTTGCTGGTTTTTTTACTACTGTGGCCATTTTGATGTAATGAGCTAACTAGGCGATAATCTTCGTTACAACTCCGGCACCAACCGTCTTGCCTCCTTCACGAATGGCAAAGCGCTGTTGAGCATCAAGAGCGACCGGCGAAACGAGCTTGACTTTGAACGTCACGGTGTCGCCCGGCATAACCATTTCAACCTTTTCCGGCAAAGTCACTTCACCAGTTACGTCCGTCGTACGAATGTAGAACTGGGGCTTGTAACCAGTGAAGAAAGGAGTGTGGCGACCACCCTCTTCTTTCTTCAAGATGTAAACCTCGGCTTCAAAGTCCGTATGAGGCTTGACAGAACCCGGCTTTGCGAGCACTTGGCCGCGGGAAACATCATCCTTGGCAACACCGCGCAGGAGGAGTCCTGCATTGTCACCAGCGATGCCTTCCTTGAGCTGTTTATTGAACATCTCAATACCGGTAACGACGGTCTTTGAGGTATCCTTGAAGCCGACAATCTCCACTTCTTCGTTGAGCTTGACCGTACCGCGCTCGATACGACCGGTAACTACCGTACCACGACCTTCGATAGAGAAAATGTCTTCGATAGGCATAAGAAACGGCTTATCAACTTCACGAACAGGCGTTGGGATGTGTGTGTCGAGAGCATTCATGAGCTCCTTTATCTTGGCAACGTATACTGGATCACCTTCAAGAGCCTTGAGAGCGGAACCGCGGATGACAGGAGCTCCTTTACCGTCGTAATGATTCTTGGTCAAAAGGTCTCGAACCTCTTCTTCGACGAGATCGAGAAGATCTGTCTCCGGAACCATATCGCATTTATTGAGGAAAACCACAATCTTAGGCACACCGACCTGATACGCAAGGAGAATATGCTCGCGAGTCTGTGGCATGACACCGTCAGTAGCGGAAACGACGAGAATAGCACCGTCCATCTGGGCGGCACCAGTAATCATGTTCTTGATGTAGTCGGCATGTCCTGGGGCATCAATGTGAGCGTAGTGACGTGAAGGTGTCTCATACTCAACGTGAGCCAAAGAAATGGTCACGATTTTCGATGCATCGCGAACCGTACCACCCTTTGCGATATCGGAATAATTCTTGATCTTCGCTAAACCATCTTTCGCTTGCACCGCGAGGATAGCCGCTGTCAAGGTTGTCTTGCCGTGGTCAACGTGGCCGATAGTACCGACGTTTACATGCGGCTTTGAACGATTGAATTCTGCCATATTATTTTATTGCTTAATCCCGCGGAGCCTCTGGCGAGTGCGCCAAGCCCTGCGAAACGAAGTTAAATTTTAATTATTAATAAAAACTGATAAATAACAAACAGCCAACGCAAGAAAAATGCGTACCTAGCATACTAGCAAATGGTCAAATAGAAGTCAAATTTTGTGTTTTGGCTATGAGTATTAACTCTCCTCCTTTTCTGCATC
>CAZQKU010000012.1:12877-14249 GCA_964593965.1 uncultured Candidatus Saccharibacteria bacterium
GAAGTCAAATTTTGTGTTTTGGCTATGAGTATTAACTCTCCTCCTTTTCTGCATCAATTTGATTTTTATCTGGTTGATGATTATCTGTAGAAAGCGGATGGAAACTTTCTCTTTTTGCTTCTGCTCTTCGAAGCTCTTCAGGAGTAGCTTCTGTACCTATATGAATAAAAATATCAGGCGTATCAGAATTTTCTTTGGTTATCAAATAAACATCGCAGTGTTTACCATCTAAAATGGTGTCTTCAATAATAGGATTTCTTGGCAATGGGTATGCGTCGGTATTAGTATCGTAAAGCACATCACCATAGGACTCAAGATCTTCAAAGATCGAAGGGGTTGCAACACTCAAATCACTATTCATCCTTAATTGCTCCATCCAAAAAGCCTTATCTTTTTCTTTTTGTGGTCCTGATTCATATTTGTTTGTCATACGGCTATATTACCATACATAATTGATAAAAGCGTGGCAAATGTTGTCGACAATAACTTTTATAATTTTGCAGGTTTAGAAAATCGTATATCATAGGGATTCTTTGGTTGAAACCCAAAGGCGATATCTTGATCAAGAGCAGAGGCAACTTTCTTCAATAGACTAAGACTAGGAAGATTCTTAGTATTTTCTAATCGAACAATTTCAGACTCTTGTGCACCTATTCTCTTGGCTAATTGCGCCCGCGTAAAACCACATCGTGTTCGAGCAACAAATACAGCTTTCCCAATACTGAATATAAGATTGCTATTTTTATTTATATTTTTCATTTTTCGGACTATCCAAATCTTCGGGCTTAAATCCCGCTTGCGATAAAGCCATATCTCTGAAATAGATTCCGCCAATCCTTCGTACCGTTGCAATATCCATGCCGGCATTATAAGCGGTTTTTTTTAAGTCAGCATCAAAAACACCGAAATCTAATTCTTCAAAAAATTTAAATGACTGTTCTTGAATATCATATTGATTATTCATTACACATTTTTGTTTGAATCGATCCAATAAAAATGACCTATTATCATCAATATATTTCTTTAATCCGCTATCATTCAAAATATGCACTCCTTTTGGAAGTAATTTCACCGGTGAAGCACTAGCAAAAGTTTTACCGAGACTTCCTTCAAGAGAAGCGAATCTCTCCCGAACATTTTGTAAATCGGGCCTAATATTATCCCGTAAGTCTTCAAACATTTGATTAGTCCGCTCATCAATTCGTGCAATAAGTTCACGAGTATTACCAAGGATGATTGCAGACACCCAATTTCCGATCTTTTTAGTCAATGTAAAAGTTTGTTTTTCCATAAAATGATTACAGTAAATTCTATCAACCAGTTATTGTCAGTGCAAGCGAGAAAAACACAAAAACTTTATCAAAATTTTATT
>CAZQKU010000013.1:0-7088 GCA_964593965.1 uncultured Candidatus Saccharibacteria bacterium
CCACCGAGATCTACACTCTTTCCCTACACGACGCTCTTCCGATCTGTAGGATTGGCAACAGTGCCGGAAAAGCCATTGGCAGAAGCTACGGAGACGGAAGTTACGCTTCCGCTTCCCGCTCCGCTGGCTCCGGTGGCTCCTTGTGAACCTGTGGCTCCGGTAGAACCTATTCCAGTAGGGCCTGTTGACCCCGTGGTCCCCTGTGGACCGGTTGCTCCCGTATTTCCAGCACCCGTTGCACCAGCCGGTCCAGATGACCCAGTAGCTCCAACCGCTCCAGTCGCTCCAGTGGTTCCTACGCCTGTCGCTCCGGTTGCTCCCTGTGAACCTGTGGAACCTTGAGGGCCTGTCGCACCTGTCATTCCTACACCGGTAGAACCCACAGGTCCGGTTGCTCCGACCGACCCAGTAGGACCGGTTGCACCAGTCTGCCCAAGTGAACCTTGAATTCCTTGTGCGCCAGAAGGACCAGTCGGGCCGCTTGCGCCTACTGAACCGGTCGCACCGGTACTACCTTGCAAACCAGTCGAACCTGTCGCTCCTGTCGCACCAGATGGTCCCGTAGGACCGCCAGCCGAACCAGGCGTGCCACTCGGACCTTGCGGACCGGAAGGACCCGTCGGGCCAGTAGTACCAGCAGGACCGGCCACTTCGAAAGGCACAAATCGGCGTTCTAATATTCTTTTAGCTTTTGAATATGGCATAAATTATGTGTAAATATTGCCGTAGAAGTTATCCCCAATGTCGGGATTAAGGATGAAATTACGGTTAATTGATTCTTTTTGCTTCATCTTTTCCCGACGCAAGACATAGTTGTTGAAATGCGCTGTGCTACCTTCGGTTTCTTCACCATTGTTAAGCTTAAGTAAAAATTTCCACGCCAAATAGTACTGAACCACAGTCGGGTCAGGTAGGACAATCTGGTCGGAATCGTTCACAATCTGCGTGAGCGACTTGTAATAATCTAAATAATAGTTTCGGTTGTTGTAACTCGAACTTATAATCGGCCAGTGATAAATGTACCCGCCCCAAATCGTCCAGTAAGTCGGATAACCGAGCGAAGCAAACTGGAAAACATCTTGGCCTAAAGCATAATTGTTGATTAAAGCACTGCCTAAAGTCAAAACTCCTGTTGAACGGCTATTCGCCGTCCAAGTATACTGGTCGGCGGCGACTTGAATCGTGCCTTGGTCATCAAAATCAGTACTGTTTTGTAAAGTTAAGGTCAAATCGCCGATATTTCCCGCAACCGAAAGCGTAGAATAAGCGATTCCGGCAATCAAGTCATCCCATTCTTCTTTGTCCACCCAAACCATATCCAATTCCTTGCCGATTCTGAAATTGTAAAGGGACTTATAAGTATTCTGGTCATCGCAATCTGCCGGAACAGGAATTTTCCAATTACCAGTATATGCCGTGCCGATAATCGTGTTGAACGATTGCATAAAACTCCAGCGCTTGAACTCCCGCAAGACTTCCATCTGACAAGCGTCAATCATCTGGAAAGCATACTCGTCCGTCAACACGCTAGAAGTCTGCTTATTAATCATTCCCAAAGCGGAATCGATAATGCTTCTGGCAGATTGCATCGTGTAAGCCGTGACAGGGGAGGGTTCGGAGACCGCTGACACTACGCTGGTTAAAGAATTTTTCCATTTGGCATAATAATACCCACTGCTGCCAGCCAAATCATCATATTGAGTATAAAATTGGTTAGCAGGGATGGGTAAATCAGACCCCAACTGCGTCAAAGTCCCACCAATAGTCGGAGAATTAAATACTTGCACTTTATCGTAATAAAGTGTCGTGACGGGAGTGGAAGCAGAATGGGCATACACCGTATTTCCGCCAAGCGGAATTTGTCCGCTAGACGGAGTAGAGGTATGGTTCGTGTTTATAATCTCCGAATTCTGGTTGCCAGGGTCGCCGATTAAAAGCCATTGGTCAACGCCGAAGTTAGAAATGTTTTGGACATTTAATTCGCTGCTACCAGCAGGCATATCGGTCGAAAGATACGTCTTGGCAACGGGGTCAAGTAACATATTAGAAATAGGCACACGGATAGGCATATTTTGTCTACCGTAGCGGAGTTCGATTTGTGGTCGGATTTGTTGTGCTGTTGCCATAAAATTGTTTGTCGTAAGCCTTTGGGGCAAAGAACGAACCTTTGCCCCACTTACGAGAGCTACTACCCATTTAATTTTAGCACTATTTTACTTTAATTCGTCTATCTGGCTTACCGCTCTTGGTAAGCCTGGGGCTGACTCCTATAGCCATCGTAACCGGCTCGCCTTCACCAGTCGCTTGCGCCATTCCACTTTCATCAGGAGTGGTGGGGGCTTGGACAGGAGCAGCCGGAGCAGCCGGAGCAGGTTCAACAGGAGCAGTTGGAGGAACAACCACCGGAGCCTCTACTGGGGCAGTAGGAACTTCAGCCGGAACTTCCGGCGCAGGAACGTCCTGATTTCGAATCTTGGCTTCACGTTGCCTCATAATTTCCTGCCACTTGGCTTCTTCCTGGGGAGTTTGAATATCCGGCACATCTTTGCGATAAACCGGCCGCTGAACTGGCATACCAGCTAACTTGATATTGACAATTTCCTGCAACAATTCCTGTTGCTGGGGAGTGTCAACATCAATGCCACGAAGCGCCACTAAAGGCATTGCCATCAGCTCTTCTTTCGAGAGTTCTTTTGTCATTCTCATTGGATTGTCGTTAATTATTAACCTGCGGCCTGTAAAGTCGCAGTATATACACCATCAGTTGTAACTGTAACGAACACCCTAATCATCCGGAAATAATCGCTTACGGGGAAAAAATAAATAGCGGAAGTATTGGATGAAAGTGTCGGCGCACTAACATAAGCATCAGTTTGAGAATTAGTGCCATTTAGATTTGGAATTAATCGATTATAAACAATCCAATTAACCCCATCATCAGAAACTTCCACTCCAAATGCTCCATTTCCGGAAGTATGACCGCTACAAGTAAACTGAATAGATTTCAGTCCGCGTTTGCTCACGTCATATTGTGAAGCCGATGTGTTAGCCACCGTTGCAGTTACCGCATTAAGCAAATTAACATTATCTGTAAAATTTATCATATATTTGAGTTAATTCTCGGCGGTTTTTAAATGGAGCCGCCAAACCATTTGACCTTTAAGCAACTACCAAATAGTTATAAGACGGAGTAGCCGCCCAGGTTGCGCTCTTAGCGAAACCTACTACAAAAGTAGTGGCCGTAATAGAACTAATATATGCCTGGCCGGAAGCACCAGCAGCATTAGCTGCTGTCAATTGAACAACTTTCGGAGCTGTAGTGTAAGTTTTATTGAACGTGACTGTAATAGTAGAATCAGCGGTATTATTCTGCGTACCAGTTGTGGTAATAATGCCGCAAGTGTCAGTTCCACCCGCAGTAATTGCGGCAGCGGTAATACCTTGTGCGACAGTAGAGGCAACGGTAGGCGCAGTTGTCTGGTTGGAAGTTAAGTGGCCATTTGCACCAACAGTGAATACATTCAAGGCTCCATCGTTAGCAACAATATAGAAACCAGTACTCAATGTAGCGGCCGCACCGACTACTTTAAAGATATAACCAGTAGTAGCCCCAGTCGCAGTCAAACTCTCAACTCCACCAGAAGTTACACTATTTGCAGTGATGCCAAAGGATGTCCCAGTAGTAGTAGTTGTATCAGTTACGGTAGCGGGTAAACTGAATGAAGTTCCCGTGTCAAACAAAGTCCAAGATGGAGCAGTGTAGCTTCCGGTATTCTGATATACACTAGCGGTTCCTGATGAATCATCCACTACGATAGCTAAGCAGCCGTGATGATAAGTACTAGCGGTCGTATCAAGAACGTCTGTTGAAGCCAAACCTCTAAAAATACAAAATACAATAGGGTCTATACCTATAGTAGAAGTACTATCTGTCTGTCCCACATAAAGACCAGAGATTGTGGGGTGCTTTGCGAATACGCTTGCACCCGATGAATTAGCTGCCATAAAATTTTTCCTTTCTTAATTGGTTGGTCAAGGTCTTGACCATTAAGGGTCAAATGACCCTGTTAGGTGGGGCGGAGGTCCAGCCGCCCCGTCTGGCGTATGCTGATTTATAAACTGCATACGAAGTTCAAGTTTAGCTAGTAGCTGCAGAAGCGATGGTCCACTGCCAAGATTGGAATCCTGGCTGGAACATCGTAGAGCCGGTATAGACTTTCGTTCCGTTGTTGACGATTTTGTCGTCATCGAAACGAGGTCTCCAGCCCCAGACCTGGAAGGCCATATAAGAAGCACGTTCCAAATCGACGATGAACCAGTAGTACTGGTAAGCGTCGGGCAGCCAGTTGCTGACTTTGTAATCGATATAGCCCAAGCCGTTTGCGAAAACGTTTGAGATGCGATTAGCAGAATCAGGGTTGCCGATAGAGCGCAAAACTTCTTCCGCACGTTCCTTGTTCTTGCGTCCGACAATTAAGCGGAGCTTAGTGCAAGGAAGTAGGCGGATGCCTTTGTCGTCATAAAACAGGTCCATTGCTTGCAAGGCGGTTTTCAGGTTGTCGTAAGACAATGAGACCGTCCCAAGCGTGTTGCTCTGCGTGCTGCCGTCGCCCATAGGGTGAACAGCGGAATACAGAGGCTGGCCGTCGCCGCCAGTGAAAAACGTAGTACCGAATCCAAGATAGAAAATCTTGATGCTGTTAAAGTCGATTCTCGCATTTAAGGAGTTAGCGACCCCGCCGACCAGGTTGTTGATTTCCGGCCAGAGGTTAAAACGCAACATTTCTTCCGAGATGGAAATAGCTTTGGTGAACTTTACAGGAGTAATAGTTACCTGTTTTTCCTGGGCGATGTCCTCACGCTTATAGGGTTCTTGCTCGCCGGTCATCTGGGCCATACCCAAGCCGCTGAAGTTCTCGAACTCGGAGTTCAAGATGTCGGCGGTCCAGTCGGTCAAACCGAGCATACCGTATTCCAAGCGGGTGGAAAGCTGTGTTTGCTTTTCATCCCAAATGTGTCGAATACGGGGGTCTGCTAAATCAAAAAGCTGTTGTATTGTAGCCATTTATTTTAGCCCTGGGTAAAGTCAGATACCAAGACGAACTTGAACAAACCCTGCCGCAAGCCGCTACCTGTACCGCTGCCGCCCAACTGTTGTGGGTCGACTGCAGTGCAGATAACTTGGCGAGCTGTGCCGGTCATAGCGCCACCGCTGACATCAACCTGCTGGATGCCGGTCGTGCCAATAATCTTGTAATATTGGCCGACAGAAGCCAGCGGGTCTAAATCAGCGTTCGTACCCATTAACCATTCGTAAGACTGGTCTGCGACAAAGCAAATAGGCTTAACGAGGTTGACAGTCTGGTTCGACGCACCCATAGTCTGGCTTTTTAAAACCACGCCATAAATGTCAGTCGAAGCAGTAGCAACTTCCAAACCAGTAGTCGTGACCGTAACCAAATCGTTAGCAGTAAAAACTGCCGAATTTTGACCGATTACACGTCCGCCATCAGTATTAGTCGGATTGTTGGGGGAAGTGGTTTGCTGCGCACCGTAAAGAGTCTGTGATGTAAGTGACATAAGTATCTGTTGCTTGATAAATGTCCAACCACGACTTTAAAACTTATTCCTATACGGCTTCTTCCAATTTTTTGTCTTGCTCGGCCTTAATCTTGGCGTAGGCTTCAATAGAACCATACCACCTTATGGCAAGTTTCTCTTCTTCCGCCGTCAATTTGGGGCGTGACTCTTTTGGAGAGGAATAAGCGGTTGAACCTCGGCTTATGCCAGCTTCGGAAAATGCAGCGTCCCGTCGGACGCCTTCAACCCGATTCTGGCGGTCTGCCTCAAGAAGTTCGTCGTTAAACTCCGCAGCATAAGCCCGACGCAAGTCCAGGATAACGCCCTCTTTAGTCCGCTCGCTTGCGACCTTGATTTTGTCGTAAGTCGAAAGGACTGCTTTGAGCTTCTCCGGTGATTTGGCGAGTGATGGCTTGTCGCTCAAGAACTCGTCCAAAGCAAACTGGCGTATTTCGGCTTTTTCCCTTTCCAGTTCGTCCTGCACCGGAGAGACAGTCTGATGGATTTTTTTGAGCCAGGCTTGTGCGTCTGGGTCATTTTCATCTATGACTTTCTCTACGGGGCCGGTCGGACCGGATTGGGATTCTTTTTTAAGCTGCCGTTTTTCCGAGCGGGCTTTTTGCAGGTCGGCAAGGGCGGCCTTTTTATTGGCCTCGATTACCGCAAGGTCTGCTAAAGCCTGCTGTCTACGGACTTCTTCTTCCGTTGGTGCTGCACCCGTAGCTCCGCTTGCGCCAGAAGCTCCGGCTGGGCCAGTCGCACCACTCTGCCCATTTATGACTTTTTCAATGTCGTCCATAGTTACCGATAGGATTTTCGTGTTCGCCTACCGCTCCGAACATTACCGACAAGATTAAACCGCTTGCCGCTCCGGTTTTGATGACATCAGGTATAAACCTGTCAGTAGGGCCGACTTTCTTTTCAGCCCCACTATAGATTTACACGCAACCTTCGTCTTCTTGGTGTTCTTGGTGCTTAACGCCGCCTTTAATCTGCGAGTGCATCTGGTGAGAATTGGCATCCGAACTGACCGCTTTCGGCCGATGTGGTGCAGGAGACATCTTGAAGGTCAGGCTTTTTGCGGCTTGAGATTTAGTATTCATTATTTTCCCAATCCAAACACGGCTTTTCGCATAGCATTGAACTTGCGAGCGCCGAATTTGCCCTTAGTGTTCCCTGCGATTTTCGACTTATCGCTGCCACGTGGCTTCATCTTTTTGCCAGCGCCAATGGTAGTCCCCATAGACTTTCCGCCTCGATTGGCAACTTTCTCTGGGCCACGAGCTAGAACTTTAATTTTGTGCATAATTATTTCCCTTTCTTGGTCGCTTTAACTTTTGTCTGGGGTTTCGCTTTTGATAGCGGCACGTGGCTGCGAACTCCCTTAAGCGACTTATCTTTGGCGTGCCTGGTGTAGTAAGTCATAATTATTTCATTCCGAAAACTTGTTTCTTTACCTTGTTAAATTTCTTCTGGTTAAACTTGGACTTCTTCTTGGCTGGCGCTTT
>CAZQKU010000013.1:7188-14042 GCA_964593965.1 uncultured Candidatus Saccharibacteria bacterium
AGCATTAATTTCCCTTCGCCAAAGCCATTCGAGTCTTATCGAACTTAGCCTGGTTAAATTTCTTCTTCTTCCCCTTACTTTTGCGAGCTGTGGATAAAGCGGCTGCAACAGCCTGCTTCTGCGGATGGCCGGACTTTACCATCTCGGAAATATTCTTGGAGATGGTCTTTTTAGATTTCCCTTTTTTAAGTGGCATTATTTTCCCTTCTTGGGCTGGAGCGTCTGGAATAGCATCTTGCCGTTGGCAAGGAGCTGCTCAAGCACGTCCACCCGTGATTTGTAATAAGCGATTTCGACCGGCGTAGATGCAATCGCCATTTTTTTAAGTGCAACTTTCACTGCGTTCTCCAGGTAAGTCCTAAAACCCTTATGGGCGTAGGCTTTAATCATCCCATCCCGCATCTCGTCCCTGACTTCTACCGGCCGGAGGTCATCTATCGGGTAAAGGTCGAACAGGGCTTCCAGCCTGGCGTTTATAACTTTGTTAATTTCATCGTCTGTCATTATGCTCCCATCAATGCAAGTCCCCCTGGGGCTTGCTTTACTTGCGGTTTAACTGGTCCTGCCTGTTGTGCAGGTTTGGCTGGCTGGTTTCCTTGGGCGATTTGCGTGGCGTTGCCTACCCCTGGCTGGGGCTGGCCGCCTGATGCCATACCTATTGCTTGCTGCTGCTGGGCCTGGGTTTGAGTAGCACCCAATTCGAAGGTATCAGCCGGAATTTCGTAGGCTTCGTTAACCCATTCAATAAGCGCTTTAGCGTTGACAGGTACAAGCTGGGCAAGCGAGAGTCTCCATTGTGCATAATCCTGCCTCATCGCCTGGTCGAGCGTTCGGTTCCTCTCGTAACTAGAATTTTTGACAATCTGTACCTGATAATTGTAGTCCTGGAACATTGAAACTGGGATTGCGATGGCTTCAGTCGGGGTTCCGGACAGTTCGCCCATTTCTTCAAGCACCGAGAGGTCATCTGCCACAGTCTTGCGGTGGTCTTCATTCTTGACCATCGAGCCGTCAATCAACTTGATGATTCTCGTCCCAGTTCGACCGTCCCGTAAGTCGGTATCATTCAGTTTAATGTCCCGATAAATCATCGCTTCGATTTCTTTTCCTTTCTTTCCGGTAACTTTCTCTAAGCGAGGGATGGAATAGAACTGAAGGATGTGGTCAAGTCGAAGTTCAGTCCGGTCCCGTTCTCCGTCTTCCAAAAAGTTCATATTGAACGTTAGTTTCTGCATCAAATCCTGCTGCTGAAGCAGGAGTTGTTTGGCAGTCAGCTTTCCTCCCTTAGGGGAGTAAGTATTTCCACCAGCGACCATACCGGAATTCTGCTGGGCCTGGGTCATTATGGTCTGGAACATTTCCTGTTCGCCCTGGGACACGCCAGGGAGGGTATCGAATTTCCACTTGGTGATGTCACCTACCTTGCGGATTTTGTTCGGCGCAAGCGTGTCGTCTTCGATTAAGTCATCTAAGTCGGAGGACAGACCGTAGGGGAGCAGACTGCCGTAGGTCTTGTCGAGCATCATATTAATCAGGGTATTTTGGACATCCTGCTCCCCCATAATCTTCTGCGGCGCACCTGCGCCCCAGAAAAACGGCAGCTCGTAAGGTTCAAAAATATACTTAGCGAACGGATACTTTCCGTCTTTGAACGGAATCGGGCCTTCGTACATCACTACGCCATTAATGGTAATGATATGATGATTGTCTTTGCGGCAGTAATAGCGGAGAATTTCCACTTGATTGGCGGCAAGTTCGGTGTAGAGCTTGTTGCGGTAAAATGTGGTAGGCTCTTGCGTGAGAGCGTATGCCCCTGGCTTGATGTACTCCCAGTTCTTGTAGTGTGAAAATTCCGAAAATGCTTCGTCGTAGGTGGTGATTTTCTTCCAGATGACGTAGGGCTGTTTTTGGACATCAGGCTCGTAAGGATTGCCGATATAAAAGTCTTCAAGCGGGACGACAGTCTGGAAACAATCGTCGTAAATTGTCCTTTCTTCTTCGTCATATTCCACCTTTCCGTCAACGGCATTGAAGCCTTTGACGTTTTTAAACTTTTGGACGTTTTTCATATACCCCTCGTAGACGACTCCCGTTCCCTTAACGGTCGTTTCCAGTGCAATATCTAAAAGCCTGGCAGGGCCGTTCTCCTGCTGCAGGCTGTAATTGTTAAGGTCGGAAAGAATTTCGGCCAGGTGCTTGTTGATGATTCCAGTCTTCTTGTTGACGGCGATAATCTTCGGTTCCGGCAGGGTCATCGCTACCTTAGCGAGATAACCAATGATTGCGTTACGAGTGAAATTAAGAAAGATATTGGAAGTAGGATTGCCAGACACCAAATCAACCGGCGGGATATACCCATTCCAGCGCATCGTCCAATCGTCAATAGCGTCAAACAAAGTCCGATTATTAAACTGGTTATAAGAGCGCTGAATAATAATACGAGCATCAGTCAATTTCTTTAATACTTTAATCTGCGCCAGGCGCTCGTTTTCAACGGGGACGTAAGGCGGGTAATATCCTTGGGTCTCGTCGGCCAACGGGTCGGACTTGACTTTGGATGTACTGGATTGTTTGGGCTGTTTAGGCATAAAAAAAGAACCCCTTTCGGAGTCCTTTAGAAGGTCGGTGTGGCGGCGATGAAACACCACATCGGCCGACTAAAGGAGTCCGAAGTTGATTCATCGCTTTAATTGGTAACGGGGATGGGATTCGAACCCACAGCCTGCGGCTTATGAAACCGCCGAGCGACCGTCGCTCTGCCCCGTATTGAACTCACCATAATAACATTTTCCGACGCAACCTTTCTCGTTAATCTCGACAACAGTCCCTTTGCCATTCAGCCATTTGTCCAGTTTCTCGGCAGTCAGTTCGTGCGGATGGGCTTCGTTAATCGGATGGTTAATCCACTCGAACAACCGGATAACTTTTCCAATCCGCTTCATATTATACACTATTTTCTCTGGGTCGACGACGTGCTGGAGGCAGTTATAGCACCACACTTCATCAAACTTTTCATAATCTTCGGGGATATCTTCGGCAGGCTTCTGTTCGAGCAGGATGCCTGCGTCGATGTATCTTAATCTCACCCAGCCTGGATAGCCGCACGGGTCGACTACTACTTTAATGTCAGCCTTGGTCTTTAAAAGGAGGGAAACCGGACCGCCGCCGATGTCAATAATCTTGAGTCCTGATTTGTCGATATTTAAAGGGGAATTTCCATCATCGTAAAACTGAAGTCCCATATACTTAGCGTAAACGGTCTGTTTAAGTTCCTCGCCAAACGTGTTAGAACACGCTCCCCACCATTCTTTCTCAAGTTTTTGTGCGTCAATCCAGCTCATTTGCCTCGATTCCTTAAGTATTGTGACCCTGTGAAGTATTGAGATTTCTCTTTTTTCTGCTGACTGTCGAACATCTTAAATAGTCTCTTGTCTTCGGCGCTCTTAAAGGGGATGGGTTTGGTCGGCAAGTCCCAGCAAGCTAGGGCCAGGGAGAACACTCGGTCGTCGTGGACACCTTCTGGGGCGACAATCTTGACCTTACCGTTTTCACCAAGTTCGTACTGGAAGCTTCTAAGCTGGTCAAGTAACTCTGTATCGTTCGGTATTTTGATTATCTCCTGTTCCAGTAAAACTTGCAAGTTTACCAAGAGATTTCTTCGGCTTGTTTCAGTAAACTGATACCCTCTAACCGGTAATTTTGAGGTAGTCAGGTCATCATACACAGGTTCTCCAACTCCCGTCGTGTCAAGCGTGATTTCCGCTTTGTTGTATTTGTAGTGCTGTGATTCTATACGTGCTTTTTGGAGTGTATAGTCAATTCGATTGAATACTTCTTGTGGCCCAACTTTAAACGTCGTAAGGTCAATCGGTGTAATGACGGTGAAGTCTTGGTACTTAGCCAAGTCAACACCCAGCCTAAAAATTTTACCCGCTTCAATCGAGAACTTTTTGCTATGGTCTGGTTCATACTTGTCTTCGTAAATACAAGGCTCCAGATGGCGGAAGAACGTTCCAGCGCCGTCGATGAACTTCAAATAATATTCCTGCAAATAAAGGTCTTCGGGCATTTGTTGCTGTTCTTCAGCTAGCGCTTCTTTGCTAATAGCTCCCGTATCATCCACAGTCAGGAGCTGGTAGAACCAACTATCGTTCTCCTTAGCTTGCTGTAGTATCTTCCAGCCGTGATTCATCCCGCGCGGGGTGAAGTCGAATATTGCCCAGCCACCGTTTTCTGCCAAGATAGGACGAATGTAGTCCCAAGCGATGGCTTTAGCGATGGGGTACTCGCTAAACACGACCCCCACAGGGTTGGTACCGACGATGTTGTCAATGTTCTCGCAACCTATAACCTGTAGAGCAGACCCATTCTTGAGTTCCAGCCTCATCTCGGTCTCGTTCTTCTTGGCTATCAGAACCGAGGGAATCCGGTCCAGTATCTTGACCCCATCCCTGTCTATCCCATCCCAGAGAGCTTTCTTCCCCTGGCTGTAGGTGGGGAAGATGTAGAAGTACGTCCCCTTACGTTCCAACATCTTCGGTACTACTACTCCAGCGAGGATAGTCAAATCTTTTCCAGAACGGCGGTGCCATACGATGACCGCACGCTTGAATCCCAACTGCATCGCCCGCAGTAGCGGAATCTGGTACGGGCGGGGCGTGAATTCGTATGGGATGGTTATGTTCGTCTTCATAGGTCATACATTCTTCCAAGCGACACTTTTAAAGTGATTCTTACTCTTAAAAGGCGGTTGAATTTTATACCAATTCGGGGTGGAACTTTCCCCATTCTTTATTCCTTCTTCTACCATCTCACGGGTGAAGTCGTTAGGCCCGAATTCTGTTACGCTAGCTGTTACGCTAACTTTTAGGGCACTCCGACTAAAAGCTACACGGCAACTATCAGAGCAGAATTGTGAGCTAGAACGCTCGGAAACATAAGCTTTTCCGCACTGTTTGCAATCTTTTGAATATTCCATAGATTCCTTTCTTTAATTCTATGGAGTTAGCGTAACATACCTATCCTTGTTACGCTAATTTTTAAGCCGGTGGGGGGTATATATATCGTATGCGGATTTAGGATTTCACTTTTCTATACCTGGGGGTAGCGGGGTGAGAGAGACGGTCTAAACCAGTAATAGGAGGGGCGGCCTATGACACGGGGGGTATTCCGCATACATAAGCGGAGTTGCTTATCTAAGCCGGATTATCAGCCTGCGCGCCGGAAACCTTTGCTTTGATAGTGATAGCTTTATCGCTTGTGGGGCTCTCTGCGGCCGCGTAGTTCACTAGGTTGATAGTTATATCACCTATCGGAATATCGTCGCTCTGCGCGAGGTTTCTGATGCGTAGAGCGGTTTCAAGGTACTGGTGTCGGGCGTAATAATCGGGGTCGGTAAACTCTTGGCCGTCTTTAAACCTTGTAACCTTATCAGCGTCCAGTCCGGCGGTTGCTACTTCTAACAATTTACGGTCTGGCAAGTAGCGCGCTGCAAGCTCCAAAAAGCCAAGCGAGCGCGTAATTTTTGACGGCGCGCGGGCGTGGCGAGGAGAATAGCCAGCAGCAACCGCCGTTTCCGCCAAACTCCGGCTACTATCTGCTAGCATCTCCTGTAGAAAAGCTACTTGTTTTCCTGTTGGCTTGCGCGTTGCCATAAGAATTATTTTATTAATTGAGGATAAGGGATTATATAAACTGCGTATGCTAGTAAAATGCGGGGTTTTTGCGAGGTTTTCGAGTGCTTGCTTTTCGCTTAACTATGCCGGAAGAAATATTTTACCGCTTATACTAGCTGAATACTGTTATATTGCTATTGCATTATACGAATATTCTTGCTATACTTGTCTTAGATTTGAGTTACTGATAGGGCGTAAATACCGAGATAATAACAGGCGGTTAAATTTACGCCTTGCCAGTAGTTTAAATCATTAAGAAAAAAATATGAAATATCTTTCGCCGGTTTTGCGGGCGCGCGATATACAAGGTAATAGCCGGTGGTATGACAGTATTCTGGTTGCCTTATGGTTGCATTTTGGCCGGTAGTTTGCCGAGGCTTGCGATGTTTATGCCGAGCATAAACTCGCTTGCCTTAGTAAATTAAGGCGTTTAAAGGTCGAGGCCAAAGTTTACTTGTAGCTACAATTAAATTTTACCATTAAATCTAAAAAAATGCCAAGAATTGAACTTGTGAAAACTGTGCTAGTGCATAAGGGTTTCAAGACCTTTGTTAAAATCAAGGTCGCGCCGGAAATTGAGGACTATTTTAGCAAAGCGTCCGAGGGTGAGAACCCTGAAACCCATATTGTCGAGCCTATAACCGAAGTGTCGGGAAATTGGCTTGATGAAAATGGGCAGGGTTTGAGCTTTTACCGCAAGACTAAAAACTTGTCGGGTCTGGTGTCCAATAGCGGGCAATCCGTCGAGGTTGCGGATAGTTTTGGGTCAAGCCTGATAAACGGCGGACGCTTAAATGTCGCTTTTCTGCGAATAAAGGGCGTGTCCGAGGGCGTGATGATTGAAACCACTGAACTATTGAACGGGGACGCTTTGCGCCGGTTTTTAAAGGACTTGCGCGGTTGGATAAAAGGCTTTTACGAGAGCGAATTGATGAACAACGAAATAGAGGGCGCGTTGTTTGTTGACTTGCCGTAATTGCCGGCCATTGGGCGGGAGTTTCCCGCCTTTTGGTTGGTAATTAAATCAATTATATGAAAAATAACTTTGTGCCGTTCGATGTTACGGGTTTCACTTTTGGCTTTGAGGTCGAGGGGGCTTTTCATCGTTATCTATTAGATAATTTGAAGTCCGGCGGGAAGTCTAAACCGGACGGCTCTGTGAATATCAATGACGGCTTG
>CAZQKU010000014.1:0-13820 GCA_964593965.1 uncultured Candidatus Saccharibacteria bacterium
CACCTTCCTCCCCACCGGCTCATGCCACTTCACAATCGTCTCCTCCACCGAAGCGCGACTGTGGGCATACTGCGCCCGCGACGATGCAATGACCGCGGCGGCGTTCGACACCTCCGGCACGGCAATCGGCGGCAAAGTGGTGGCAGAAAAAGGCGATGAGCTGATGCCGTCAATCATGAGCTTGAGATAAATCTGGGCGAAGCCGAGATTAACGATGTCCTCCATGGTGAAAACCGGAGCGAATTCCTTTTCCAGAATCTCCGCATCATAGGCACCCACACGGAAAATAATCATGGTACCGACGTTGCCGAAGACAGCGGCGCGCACTTCTTCTTCCATTTGCTCGATGTATTGGTGGGCAATCGTCAAGTTGAGCTTGTATTTACGGGCTTCGGAGAGAATATCGGCGAATGATTCGTTTGCAAAAGACTGGAATTCGTCCACATAGAGATAAAAGTTGGGTAAAGTGCGTAGAACGCGCTCAGGTACATCGGCGCGCGAAAGAGCGGCGAGGTAGATTTTCGTAATGAGCATGCCGCCGAGCAGGTTCGCATTCGACTCGCCGATCCTTCCTTTCGACAGGTTGATGATGATGATCTTGCGGTCATCCATCATTTCGCGAATATCAAAAGACGACTTCGGCTGGCCAATCATATTCCTGATGAGAGCGTTCGCCGTGAACTGACCGATCTTGTTCTGGATGGCAGGCACGGCCTCAGCGGCCATTCTCTCGGTATAGCTGGCGAATTCCTTGACCCAAAAATTCTTGACCGAAATATCGGTGACATGATCCACCACGTCTTTGCGGAAATCTTTTTCTGCGAGCATCCTGTTGACACCCAGCAAAGTCGCACCCGGATATTCGAGAAGGGCCAGGAGAGTGTTCGTCAAAATATATTCCATGCGGGCCGACCATGCATCAAGCCAAATTTTCTTAAAGGTTGACATAAGACCGGACACGACAAGATGCCGCTTATCGGGATCAACGGACTCAAGGACATTGAAAGAAATGGGATATTCGGTATCGAACGGAGCAAAATAAATGACGTCTTTGATGCGCTCCGGCGGCACGTATTCGAGGAGGAGATCGGCGGACTTGCCGTGCGGGTCAATAAAAGCCATGCCTTCGCCGTTTTTAATATCCTGCACGGCCATGTTCTCGAGAAGGGTGGACTTGCCCATACCCGTCTTACCGATGACATAGACGTGCTTGGTACGGTCTTTGGCCTTGATGCCGAAATTGACTCGCTTGCTCCGAGCATCCGTCTGGGCGAAATAGGTGATGGTTTCTTCGTTCATTTGGGGTTAATTATAGCATAACAGCAAAGTACAGATTGCATTCATAAGGACACGGATATTTTTTTGTCCCACCTTTGGTCGCGCCGTCGCGCGACCAATGTCCTTATGAATGCAATCTGGGCTTTGCTGATATGATATAAAAGACAGACGTCCCGAAAAATAAAAAATCAGCCTAAAAAAATATAAAAGAAGGCGCCCCCAGGAGGAGTGGGGGCGTTTGATATTAACGAAACCGTTTCAAACGTGTCAGACTGGAACCGTTGGTTATTCCCGCGAGGCGGAATTCAGATGAGAGACGTCGCAAGCCCAGGGTTTTTTATCCCCATGTTCTTGAAGAAACCTCACCACTTCCGCCGCAGTTTCAAACATCCTCTGTCCACTTTGGCGGAGGAATTGTTGAACCAGGGTTGCCTGTCTATCTTTGAAGGTGACTTGCTCACCGTTCGCCGTAGTTACACGTGCCATATTATTGGTCTTTCTTTTCGTTTTTTGAGGTTGAGAACCATACAAAGAGCACACACATGCTCGTCCGGAATGTAACGATACCACCACAGAAGAAAAAATCAAGCCCCCTTAGCAAACTCTCGGTCTTTCTGTGGAAAACTATAAAGATGACATTCCCCCATTCTCGACATACGCTTTCTCACCCTTATCTTTCGAGATTTTTCTTGGACTCATTTTAAAAGAAATAAAGATGATCACAAGGCCGGTGATTATAGCGATGATCGGCATCCACGCTGAAGGAAAGCCGAGTTTCCAAAATATCATCACCCAAACGCCGATGATTGATAGCCATTGTTGACGTGACATAGCTGTAGTATAGCATCTGTTGCAAATATGTTGCAAAGAACGTCATCGTGCTATACTCTGCCACAGAATCAACGTACTCAACGTACATCGACATTTTAGCGTTATGAATACTCATTATTATGCATATCTGATCGCCAGCATCATTCTGGCCATCGTCATCATCGCCGGAGTTTCCTATCTGCACTATGTGCTCTTATTAGTCAAACGGAGATGCCGCCGGAAAGGTTGCGGCAACATCAACGTTGAACGGATACATCGTGTATTCATGTCCATGGAAGACGAGTTCTCCACCTATTGGTATCGGAGGGAATATCCTGATTCGAAATACGTTTCCACGTGGGTGGGAAAATTCTATATCTGGATATGGAAAAAGTTTGATCATACCGGATATATAGCTTTCCGTTTCTATATCCGCCGCGTGCTCAAGTTGACATTCGTATCCTGTCCACATTGCGGCTTGGTCGAATTGGTAAAGATAGACTTTGATCCTATCTCCATCTGGCACGTAAAGAGAACCCAGCGAAGAGATAAACAACAATTCGCTGATTTAGATTCTCCACTCCGGTTCGCCGCCGAACACAGATTCCACCAACTGCGACACGGGAAGACTAATGCTCCGGATACCGAATTCAGCGACATACCACCATTTTCTCCGGCCGCTCTGCTTGATACTATGGTTGAAGATGCGATCCGCTCCATGGATAAGAAAGATCCTCACTGACAAAAGCCGTCCCTGACGGCTTTTTTATTTTTATTTCATTACATTATTATTTTATCATTGCGTTACAGCCGCAATGCACATGTCTACGACGCAACAATAACCACGAATTCGCCGCGTACTTTGTCGGGATTATTTTTAAAAAAGAGAGCAAGCTCGGCGGGGGTGCCACGGATAATTTCCTCAAAGACTTTCGTCAGCTCACGACCGATAACGACAGTCTTTTGTCGTCCGCCGGAATATCCGGCACAATGCGTCTCGAGCGATTCCAACGTTTTCAAAATGCGGTGCGGTGATTCGTAAAAAACCGTCGTCCGATCAGAAGCAACCATTTCTTTAAACAATGTCTCACGGCCTTTCTTGTGCGGCAAGAAACCAAGAAAAATGAAATCGGCACACGGCACACCGGCGATGGATAGAGCGGCGACGAACGCAGACGGACCGGGAATGGCTTCTATTTTAAATTCACCCGAAGTAATTTCTGCGACGAAACGTTCGCGGATCTTGGCGACAAGGAGAGCGCCCGGATCGGAAATGCCGGGCGTACCGGCGTCGGAAACGAGGGCGATCTTTTTTGTTTTTCCCCCAGCTTGACCAACTGCTACCGAATCGTCGGATACAGTATGAGACGCCAGCATATCAAGAATAGTCTCGACTTTCGAGACGGTGCTCCGCGCATGATAGCTCATGGTCGGCGTCGTAATGGCATATTTTTGAAAAAGATTGCGAGTGACGCGAGTGTCTTCGCAGAGGACGAGATCGGCTGACGTGAGCACACGAATTGCTCGCAGGCTCATATCCTCGAGATTGCCGATCGGTGTCGCCACGACGGAAAAAAGGGTTTTTGCGGCTGATGTTGTTTGCATGGGCAAAATATACTACACTGGGCATATATATGCCACTCCATTCGACATACTATGTGACGCGTGACATTGAGCGGGCTCTTGGCATGGAGCCAAGCGAACAGTATCGTATTATCAGCAATACCGGCGCGTATGCTGAACGTGTGCGCACACAATATCCCGAATATGTTTTTCTGATCGACAGAAAAGTGGGTGATGAGCCACTCGATACGTATGCCCTGCTTTCCCATCCTGAAACGGCGAAAATTATTGCCGCAAAATCTTCTATCATCGTTTTCAAAAACACTTCCCGTATCGAAGTTCTGTGTGTAGAAAAAAAATGGAAACTTCTGAATCCGTCTGCGGCGCTGGCCGAGAAAATCGAAAATAAAATCACGCAAATCAAGTGGCTCGGCGACGGCACGATGGACGACGCGGCTCGCTATTTTCCACCGCATAAAATCGTGAAGATTTCTGATATAGGAAATATAAAAACCTCCATGCAAAGGCCTTTCATCCTTCAGTGGGCGCATAGCCATACCGGAGACGGCACCATACTCATACCGAGCGGCGCGTCTGGCGAAAAAATCTTAGCGAATCTCACAGAGAAATTTCCCGACCGCGAAGCACGCATTACCGAATATATCAGAGGGCCGATGTTTACGGTAAATATCTGCATCATGGGAAACATGGGAAAAGAAATCCTCGTCGGCAATGTGAGCTACCAAATCACCGGTATGCTTCCCTTTACCGACAATCCTTTCGCTACCGTCGGTAATGATTGGAGTTTACCGCACAGTCTCTTGAGCGAAAAGAAAATGGCTGAATTCAACAAAATCGCCACAGCTGTCGGTCATAAGATGATCAACTCCGGCTGGTGCGGACTTTTCGGCATTGATTGCATATATGACGAAGAACGTGACAGTTTGCACCTTATCGAAATCAATGCCCGTCAACCGGCGAGTGTTACCTACGAATCGGAACTCCAGGCACACGTCCGCGCTGCAATATCTATTCCAATACCTATTTCTGCAAACGCTGGAATCTCCGCAGGCATGACGATATTTGAAGCCCATATCGCGGCATTGACAAATACACCGGCACGTACATCTGCCGCTTCGTCAGGAAAATCACTTTCATGTATTGAAATAAATGACGGCGCTCAAATCATTGATAGGATAAAAAAAACGGCTACAATAATTCCAACCGCTGACATTGTCGAAAATCTCCGCCACAAAAAGTACACCGTTATCGAATATGAAAATAATAAGCTCGGCAAGCCTGGCGCCGATCATATCCGCATCCAGAGCACGCACGGCATTATGTCGGCACATAATGTGTTTAATAACCGTGGTAAAGAAATATTGGCGGTTATCACCGGTACAGTGCTAGTATAGTCTATGACATGTGCTATAATAAAGACGTTGTATAAAGGATCATTTATAAACAATTTAAAATAATTGAAGATAATTAAATATCACTATGGTCACCGATCAATTACTTACGTTTATCAAGAGTCAACTTAGTTTGGGAGTTTCAAAAGATGCTATCGTTCAAATGCTTTCTAGTCAGGGCTGGTCTTCCCTCGATATTCAACAAGCATTTGTGGCAGTGAACCCGACATCGGTACCGCCGCCAATTTCACCTTCTGCTCCCATATCTCCCGTACCACCCGCTTCTCAATCCGCCGTCCCAGGAGCTGGATTTTCAATGGATTCCCTGCAGAAGAACAAGAAATTCATGGCGACCATAACGAATTTCGCCATATACGGCACTATCTTATACGTAGTCGAGATGATCGTCGGCATGATCGTTTCGGCCATGCATTTCTCGGCGTATTACAGCGTCTTCAGCGCAGGAGCCTTGGTCAGCGCGATCATCTTCGGCGTCATCGGTATGGCCATCGGTGGAGCCATCTTCTATTTTCTCTATGGCCCGATCCATGACTGGGTCAAGCGCACGCCATTCTTATCGAGATACATCCATGACATGTTCACTCTGTTCTGGAAGCCATACTTGGTCATAGCTATCATCATGGCGGCATTCGGATTGCTGGGCATGCTCGGCTTCGGCGCCACCATGGTCGCCGTCACCGGCGGATACGCGGCAGTCGGCTTCGGAGGATTATTCATCGGCTGGATCATAAATCTCGTCGTGCAGATCGCTGTGTATTACTGGTACGCGAAGACAATTTCGGCCAAATTGTCGCCGTATTATCCGTGGTAAATGACTAAATAATAGTGGTAAATAAATAAATATATGAATAACAAAAAATACACTCGTGGTCTATCTACTTCCGCAATCATCCTTACCATTGCTGTGATCATTGTGATCGCTGGTGGATGGTATTATCTGTCCACGGCTCAATCTACTAAATCTGCTAAAACTAATCCAATATCACAACAACCTGTGGCGGTTAAATCGTCCGATCAGTCGACTCCCAACTGTACCGGTCTAATTACTATGAGTGATTTGAAAAACATTTATAATGATTCGAGCAGTGGAAGCATACGACAATATCCCGGTTACTCCTCTAGAATATGTAATATCTCATTCCCTCTTTCAACAGGAACAAGCGGAACTATCACACTTGATTCAGGCACTGGGTCAATTCCTGCTAATCGAGAGACAGCGGCTTTCTGCGGTTCTTCCTTAGGGGTTCCGACGCCTTTTCCAATAGTCGCAGGTTATTCTAATTTGGGCATAGGCGACTCGAGTTCTTGTATAGCAAATATGGGTAAAAACATCGCATTGGATTTTAGCAAGAATGGTATTCAAGTCAACATTCAGGTTGGCTCGTTAACCTCTCTTTATGACCCAACGATCAACTTAGCAAAGCTTATTGCGGGAAAGCTTTAATTATCTCGTACAAACATGAAAATCACACCTTGGATCACTGGAGCAATCATAGATGCCAGTCTCCTTCATAGCTATCACGCATGGCGAGATGACTGCACTCGGCAAGATCATCGTCGCGAAGATCTAGGCGAGTAGAGACAAACAAAGTTGGAAATTTAAATCCCCTGATCAAATTCAATGCGCTTATTGAAACAAAAACTCCTCACTGTCGGCATCACTGTTTTGTTTTTTGTAAGTATTCCACTTGCTCCCTCGATTCTTCACGCTCAAACTTCCGAAGTTCCCGGCAAAGACTGTCAGCCGGCCGGTGCGCCAGCGACGATGGCGGATTTCGATAAACCACTTTGTAGCGATTCCTCGTCTTCACAATCTCCATCGGCCGATTGCCCGTTAGGACAGACATGCACAGAGTCGAATCCTTCTGCGCTGCCCGACAGTTCGGGCTATTCAGATTGTGTCTTTGTGCGTAATTGGATAGGAGGGGGAGGGGGCTTCATTTCCGACAATTATGTTGAGACCTCGGACGGTCTGATGTCATGCCCAGAAGGCACACATTCAGATAATGCTTCCAGCGATCAGACCCAAACACCAACACCAACACCAACTCCGCAGCTTCTGCCTCTGAATAACGATACCGGCAACACCGTCAATCCGGCTGAATCGAGCCCTGTTCCGTCAAGCGGCACGACCAACGAGAACGCGCCACCGAGTAGTGCAACTTCTCCTCAACCTATCCCAATAAACTACCCAGTGACAGCGGGCACTCCGGTCTCGTATGATCTAGGAGATCTTCAGGATTCATTGCAACCAGATCAGACGATCATACATGATGAACAAGCTGACAAGGTGGGAGAAACCGCGTATTCGGTCGTATCTGATGAAAGCGTTCTCCAGTTCGAATCCGATCTGAATCAAAGCGGTCAATGGTTATTCAACGATCAGACTGCGGCGGCTACCTTAAATAGTCAACCGTCGAGCAATGCGGCAGTCAACACGATCATGAGCGTACTGAACGATACGGGATTGTATACATATTTGAGTGGATTGAGCTCGTCGATTCAGAACGACGAGATTGGTTTCATTGAAGCTAATGGGCAGAATTACAATACCTACAATAACACCATAGACTATGTAGAAAATCTGTCGGGGGGCGCATCTTCAGAGAATATAGAGAACATATATAACGAGGTTGAATCGGAACTGCCAGCGAATAATACGCCTACGACGATGTCTCAGTCTATGGCGCAAGCTCTGGAGAATGGCGTGGGGGTGTGCAGGAATCAGGCGACCTTGCTCGCAGAAGCTTTAGCCCAGGGCGGATACGACAGTTCTATTGTCTTTACGCAAGAACACATGTGGGTGAGAGTCGATTATGGCGGGCAGACCTTTGATCTAGACCCGAATTTGTATCAAACATATATACAACTTCCGCCGAGAACCGTTTTACCAAATCAAATCATTCCGGTCGGGAACTACAGTCAGCCTAGCAGTTTCTTGCAGTCACCGTTCGTTGGTACTGCTTATGCCGCTGGGTCTGTTGCGCCAGTTGGCAAGTTTCCAGTCGTCTCTATCAACACGGCGCCGGTCAAATTATGTGCGGAGATCGGCGTGTGCCTATACATACAAGAACCGGCATTTGTGCAAGCCAATAGTTCGACTACTCTAGAAATTTGGCAGACTCAAGGAAATGAATGGTCGATCGTTACTCTCTTTAAAGATCCGAGCATCCGCATGGATTTTACTAAAGTGCATCAACCAACAAGCCTCAATGTTTTTAGTCAAAATCGCAAGGCGACAGAATTTCAGGAGCAACTTCATGGGAGCACAGTTTATTTCCTGTACACTGATTTTAATCAACCAAACGGCGATAATGTCATGATACAGGCGATATCTAATAGATCGATCCTGCAAAACGATGCTCTAAGGGCGATGCTTGCCGGAGAAAATTATGCGGCCGTATCTTCTCCTATCGTCTCCTCTCTGCTCGCTCCGCCATTCGTGCTGATCATGCTATCTTTGCTCATAATCATCGTCGGAATCATCGGCTTCATGGTCTACCATCACTCCAATTCAAGCATTGCCAGAGGGTCTCCGCAGGTGCCCCCAGTGCTCATCTTTATACCGCCGCCAAGCCGGGCTGTGCCGATCCTACCGCCGCCTATGCCGAATATGTCCGATCAATCCGTACCAACGCCTCCGCCACCGCCTGTGCCAACACCGCCGAATGGCCAGTAAGAGCGTTCTACGGCTCAAACACGATGCCGTCTCCATTCGTTCTCCACACCTTTCAATATAGTTTTTGGCGCAGACGATGTATAATTAAGGCTTAATAATATCTTTATCAATAAAAATAGCGCAAAATGACTACGCCACAACTTATTGAATATATTCAATCGCAATCGAAGCTCGGAGTAAGCAGACAGACGATCACGGCCACGCTCATCGGACAAGGCTGGTCTGCGGCGGACGTCAACGAGGGATTCGCTTCATCGATGCCGGCAAGCTCGCAGGTATCATTTACGCCTGTCACGTCAACTACGCCGATCACGCCGGCCAGTGCATCGCCAGTTTCTCAAGCTTCACCAGTGGTGTCTGCTCCATATATTCCTAACAATGCCGTATTCCCGGCCTCTTACTCTGCTCCGATGAATGCCACCATGCCTGTTGCCAGTCCTATCATCGCTCCGCAACAGGCTCAAGCCCAGCCGAAGAAGAATAAGACGGCTCTGATCGTAACTTTGATCATAGTTGTATTGTTATTGTGCGCCGGAGGGTGGTACTGGTATGCATACATGAGCCCGGCTTCTACTACAGCATTAGAACAAACCCCTGTCTCTGCCGTAGTCGATAACACGCCTAATGTCCCAACGAATACGGTTAGTCAGGCCGTTGTCCCTAGCAATACGGCTTCTACGAATGTCGTGAAGACAACGGTGACGAAGAGCGTCACGCCCGCGACCCCAGCACCTGTCCAAGCTCCCGCTCCGGTGAAGAACAGTCCGCCGGTGATCACTCGCCGCGGTCCTGCCCAAATGACCGTCACTGTTGGTAAAACATACACAGACGCCGGAGCGACCGCCTACGACAGCACCGACGGCACTATCACCAGTCAGATCGTGACTACCGGCTTACCCGTAAATACGGCACAAGTCGGAACGTACACGATAAAATATAATGTGACGGACTCGTCAGGGCTTTCGGCTCTCCAAGTCGAAAGGATCGTGGCAGTCGTCGCGCCGCCCGTCGACGCGTATGGATCGAAAACCGCCATATCGCCCGGCGTCTATCTGACGATCAGCCAGCCGCAACCGTATACCATAGCCACTCCTTCCGGTTATCAGGACAGCGATTACCAGCCTGATTCTGGATATCACTACATGATCATCACTGTTTCTGCCGATAACCAATCGCAAGGCAATTTCGGCATCAATCAAGGCAATTTCCATCTTACTGATCCTTCAGGTGAAGGATATGCCGTAGTGAAGAAGCTTGTGAACAATCAAAGCACGTCGTTCTCAGTCCAAGGAAATTCTCAAACGGGAGTCATGTCTTCGTATACTCAAACGAGCGGCAATCTCGTTTTTGAGGTCCCGAATTCTCTATCGGCGACTACAGCGTTCACCGTCCATTATCAGTCGGATGATGCCAGCTTGACCGCCGTATTCGGTAACAATTAGTCGGAATCCGATAAGATCATGAACACTCGACTCGTCTCCGAAAAATCCCTCGCCGTTATTGACCAGTATCTTCATTTCCGCTTTGGCGGAGCGACGACTAATGTTCCCTATTACAACAATAGCCACAAGGCCGTTAGAGCGGGACTACGTGGAGCACTTGGCAAAGGCAGTCCGCGGGATATCTTTGACGAGACGGATATAGCTATGGCACGGGAGAAAATATCCGGCAAACTTTCCGACTCAGCTCTGAAACATTTCCTCGTTGACCATGCTATCGGCATTGATTGCTCCGGTTTTGTCTATTACGTCATGAACGCCGAATACGCCGCTTGCGGCAAAGGCTCGCTTGATCGGCATCTCACATTTCCCTACGCCACAGGCCTATTCGGCAGACTTCGGGCCAAGATGCGTCCCGCTGAAAATGCCAACGTGGCTACATTTGGTCACGATAAAAATAGCCGAATAATCGCCCTCAAAGAAATAAAATCGGGTGACATTATCGTTATGATGGATGATGAACAAAACGGTAATCATAAAAAGATCATGAATCGCAATAACCGCGATCATATCCTTTTTATTCACCAAGTTGATTATCAAAATTTCGTACCGACTGCCCTCTCCTATAGTCATTCCGTGGCATGGCCTTCCGATGGCACATACGGCCACGGCGTGCGGCAAGGAAAAATTGAAATTCTTGATATCCACAAGCCGCTCCCCGAGCAAAAATGGATAGAAGCAGAGAAAATCGGTATGGATGCCGTGAGCGAGAATTACACCTTCACCCACGCCCTCAAAGCTCGCACCGAAATCCGCCGTATGCTATCGTTATAGTTCCATGACCTCTACTGTGCCAATCGGTACTACGACCTTGCCCAGCCTCCTTACATACGCCCAAGGCGGCCTTTCACATTTCCTCCATTGGACAATCATCGCCGCAGTGGTGGCCTTTCTTGTGGCACCACTGCTTTCCCATTTTCTTTATAAATACAAAATCATCAAAGGTCAAAAAGTCGAGCTCGCCCGCGTCCACAATACCAATGGCCGAACAGACGCGGCACGCAAAGCCTGTACGCCCACCATGGGGGGACTGCTCGTCATTGTCACGGTGGCGGTGCTTACCATCGGCTGGAATTGGGACCGACAATATACATGGGTGCCGATCGGAGTGATGCTTTTTTCAGCCCTACTCGGCGGAGTAGATGACCTCCTGAATATTTTCGGCCATGAACGTCGCTCGCGTAAGGTAGGCCATGTCATCAATCTCATCCGCGTCCATCATGATTGGAAAATGCGTCTGTGGTACGTCGTCACTCTGCCGTGGACGATTTTCAAACGTGCATCGCTGTGGATCGGTTCTCGACCCGGTAAAGGTATCCAAGTCCATGAGAAACTTATTCTCCAATTCATCGCCGGTGCCGTGGCCGCATGGTGGATATATTGGAAGCTGGGTGTCGAGTGGCATTACATCATGGTACCGTTCATCGGCGTGGTCCACTTCGGCTGGCTCATCATTCCTCTCTTTATCTTTATCGTCATGTTCACGGCGAACGCGGTCAACATCGCCGACGGTATGGATGGCCTCGCGGGTGGCATGCTCATTATTACGTTCGGAGCACTGACATTACTCTCGTGGATCCTCGGTTTCGCCGAGCTCGCGGTGCTTAATGCCGTGACCATGGGTGCACTCATCGCCTACACTTATTTCAACATCAAACCCGCCCGTTTCCATATGGGCGATGTCGGTTCGCTCGGTTTGGGCGCTTTGCTCGCCATGAACGCTCTGGCTATCGGCTCACTCGGTTCCCTTTTTTTCCTCGGCTTTATGTTCTATATCGAAGCCATCACCGTGGTCATCCAGGTGTGCGGTCGCTATTTTCTCGGTCGCCGCATTTTCCTCATGGCGCCGCTACATCACCATTTCGAGCTCAAAGGCTGGAGCGAGGAGAAAACGATCATGCGATTCTGGGTTATACATTTGGCGTTCGTGATATTTGGGGTGTGGGTAGCACTGCATTAGAAGCCGAAAAAAGGCGAATTTTCTCTTTTTTTCTTGATTCCATACCCGATTTTATGTCCCCGTCCCGATTTTATGAGCTTTTTCTAAATGAGAATAAAAAAACTTTTTTATTAAAAATATGGCTAACTTTCGTCGGTCAAAAGCTATCTATTCTCATTTAGAAAAAGTGACGTTTCGTGTGTCACCCCTGTCGAGATTTTAAAGGTTGACAATGGAAATTTAGTTGCTATACTTTTACCATACTAAGTCCGCTCTGTGTGATTCAGTCACATCTGGTATCAAACAAGGGATGGAAAAGGAAAATCGCCTCGCGGCGGTTTTTCTTTTACTTCTCTAGTTTTCTTTGAGAAAATTCCATTTGTGCGCTACAGTGTAGGAATGTCGGAAATACCAAACAAACCGGATCATAAACCTCAACATCCTCACACATACCTTCATTGGGATGAAACAACCATCACTGATTTCTCGTCCGACGCTGTCGCGAGCCTCTATGACCGCGGCTATGTCTTCACCCGGAAAGGCAAAGGCGTCATGCACCAGACAAGAAGTGTGCGCATAGATTTGTCGAAATTTGATCTGTCGAGCGAGAACCGACGCATTTTAAAGAAAATTTTTGACATTGAAATCACCCATGAGAGTATTCCTTACCGCGACTATAGCTGGCCTGTGGCCAAACTGGCCAAAGATTTCTATTCGGTCAAATTTGATAGGCTAAAATCCAGCGATACGGCCATAACAGTCGTCACTCATAAAAAAGCAATCATGGGCGCGGCGAAAGTAAAAGAAATTCTCACTGACGCGACAAAAAGTAATTTCAATAGCTTGCTCGTCTATGATCAAAAACGGACAAAAAAAGTCTTTGCCGGACAACCGATAACCGAGCGGCTCGGCTATGCGATATGTTATGAAAATGCCAGCCCGCCCGATGCCAGCCTGCTCCATTATTGCTATCCATTCTATGAGCTCGATAAATCCCCGAAAGACATGGGGCTTGGCATGATCATCCGAGCTATCGAGTATGCGAAAAATGCTCACAAACGCTATGTGTATCTCGGTTCACTTCAGCGGCCGAGTGATGTTTACAAACTTCAATTTTCCGGCATTGAATGGTTCGACGGTGACGTAGGAAAAAATGGAACGTGGCAAACCGATATTGAAGCCGCAAAAGAA
The DNA here is from genome assembly GCA_964593965.1 of uncultured Candidatus Saccharibacteria bacterium. Taxonomy (GTDB): domain Bacteria; phylum Patescibacteriota; class Minisyncoccia; order Phycocordibacterales; family PALSA-1337; genus PALSA-1337. Next base: position 13,393 of record CAZQKU010000014.1, read on the forward strand.
ATTTTAAAAAAATATGAATAAAAAAATCCACATCGTCGGCATTTGCGGGGTGGCCACAAGCGCTCTCGCCATCGCTTTCCATAAAAAGGGCTGGACAGTAACCGGCAGTGATAAGGGCTTTTATCCGCCGGTTTCAACAGCACTTGAGCAGGCTGGCATTCCCTTTTATGCCGGCTGGCATCCGGAGAAAATGGGCACACCCGACTTCGTCGTGATCGGCACCGCTTCGGGAACACAGAATCCCGAGACTGTGTTCGCTCACGAGCATAACATTCCCATCAAATCCGACGCCGAGGTCCGCGGCGAATACTTCGCCAAGAAACATTCCATCGTCTGCGCCGGCACCTGGGGCAAGACATCGTCAACGGCACTCCTCGCTCACATTCTCACCGAAGCAGGTATGGACCCGAGCTATGTCATTGGCGGCT
>CAZQKU010000015.1:0-13339 GCA_964593965.1 uncultured Candidatus Saccharibacteria bacterium
TTCTCGCCAAAGACCTCGTCGGTTATCGCAATCTCATCAAGCTCGTCACTGCCTCGTATCTCGAAGGTTTCTACTACAAGCCGCGCATTGACCACGAGCTTTTGGAAAAATATTCGGCTGGACTCATCGCCATCGCCCCGTCTTTTTCAAGTGAAATCAGTCAGGTAGTCAAAAATCACGACATCGCCAAAGCCCGCGAGCTTATCGCTTTTTATACAAGAGTTTTCAATGGTGAAAAAAAATCGGCAGGAGAAAATTTCTACATCGAAATCACCCGCCATCCGGAAATAGAGGGGCATGAAGCACTTATGCAAGAATTAATCAAGCTCGCTCGCGAGACCGACACACCTATCACGGCGGCGCATGACATCTATTATCTCCATCCGGATGACAAGCTTGCCCGCGACACTCTTATGCTCGTCAATACTGTCCATGATGCCGGTGAACGTGGCGCCACTCCCGGAGGTGGCGGAAACAGTGGCAGAGGATCCGGCGGAACTGCCGGCAGTAGTGCCATGGGAGGCGATGCACAGGATGAAGAGGATTTTTCTTTCATATCACCTGCGCGAGCAGAAGAACTTTTCAAGGATTTACCGGAAGCTCTCGAGAATACGGCGAAAATCGCCGCCGCATGTAACCTCGATCTCAAGCTCGGCTCATGGTTTTTCCCAAATTATATTGTTGGTAATGGTCTGTCGTACGATGATGAATTGAAACGGCTCGCCAACGAAGGTATCGCCACCCGCGGCCTGACCAAGACGGCTGAGATTACCGACCGACTCGATTATGAGCTTGGCTTGATCAAGAAAAAAGGCTATGCTCAATATTTCCTCGTCGTCTCCGATCTCTTGCGCTTCGCTCATGAGCGGAATATTCTCACTACCATCCGCGGCTCGGTGGCGGGGTCACTCACGACCTATCTCGCCGGCATCACCAATATCAACCCGCTCGAATATAATATTCCCTTCGAGCGGTTTCTCAATCCCGAGCGACCATCGGCGCCGGATATTGATATGGACTTTGCCGACAACCGCCGCGACGAAGTCATCGAGTACACTCGACAGAAATACGGCGTTGATAAAGTAGCCCAAATCGGTACGTTCGGCACCATGATGGCCAAAGGCGCGGTGCGCGACGTGGCTCGGGCACTCGGTTATCCGTATGAAGTGGGCGATCGCATATCGAAACTCATTCCGCTCGGCATGCAGGGCTTTCCCATGACTATTGACCGAGCTATGGCGGAGGTACCAGAGCTCAAAGCGATGTACGAAGATAATGAAAACGGCAGAGATGGTAACGACACCCGCCGCATCATTGACTTGGCGAAAAAAATAGAAGGTTGTGCCCGTCACATCAGCGTCCATGCCGCGGGTGTGGTCATTGCACCCGAGCCCTTGGCCGAATATGTGCCGATCCAATACGACGCCAAAGGCGAGAAGAAAATCATCACTCAATACGACATGTACTCGGTCGGTGAAGATGGCGTCGGCCTTCTCAAGTTTGACTTTTTGGGAATCAAAAACTTGTCAATCTTGGCGGATGCCGTCGAGCGTGTCAAAAAGATAGAAAACATCACTATAGACATCGAGAATATTCCTCTCGATGATAAAAAGACTTTTGAAATGCTCGCCCGCGGCGAAACGATCGGCCTCTTCCAATTGAACGGCTCCGGTATAACGCGCTTTTTAGTCGAGCTCAAACCTTCGACCATCCATGATATTAATGCCATGGTCGCCCTCTATCGCCCTGGTCCTCTCGAATCCATTCCCCAGTATATCGAGCGTAAACATGATCCATCAAAAGTAAAATTCCTCGACCCCCGGCTCAAAGACATTCTGAACCGTTCCTTCGGTATCATCACCTATCAGGACGACGTCCTCTTGACTGCCATCAAGCTCGGCGGCTATTCATGGCTCGAAGCGGATAAGCTCCGCAAAGCCATGGGTAAGAAGATTCCAAAGGAAATGCAAGGCGAAAAAACGAAGCTCATCGCCGGTTTCATCAAGAATGGTCTCACCGAGAAAAAAGCCGCGGAGCTCTGGAAGCTCATCGAACCTTTCGCCGCCTACGGTTTCGGTAAAGCTCATGCCGCAAGCTACGGCCGTGTAGCGTATCAGACGGCGTATATGAAAGCCAATTTCCCTGCTATATATATGTCTGCAGTCCTCACCGCCGATTCCGGCGACGTGGAAAAAATCGCCGAAATCGTGGCCGAATGCAAACGTATGGGTATTCCCATCCTGCCGCCGGACGTCAATGAAAGTTTCAGTCAATTCACGGTCATTAAAGGTGAAGAAAAAGATGGAAAAAAATTGCCCGACCGCATCCGTTTCGGTCTCGTCACGATAAAAAACTTCGGTCAAGGCATCGCCACCGCCATCATCGAAGAACGTAAAAAAACCGGCTCGGCAGGCGGCCGCTTCAAATCTCTGGCCGATTTCCTCGACCGCGTCCGCGACCGCAATCTGAACAAAAAATCCCTCGAAGCTTTGATAAAATCAGGTGCCATGGACAACTTCGGACACGACCGCGGCGTACTTCTCGGCAATATCGAGACTCTCCTTGCATACAACAAAGAACACGAACATACCTCCGAGAATCAAGATTCGCTTTTTAGATCGATGACCGACACATCCTCCATACCGACGCTCAAACTTGCCGACTTCCCCACCGCCGCTTCCACGGAAAAGCTGGCGTGGGAAAAAGAACTTCTCGGCCTCTACATTTCCGGCCATCCGCTCGACCGCTATCGCGCCATCATCGACAAGCGCGACATGACTATAGCAAAAGTGAAAGTGATGCAATTACCCGGCGGTAATAGTGCTACAAACGGCATTGAAAAGAAAGAAAATAAAAACGGCACCCCCGCCAAGAAACCCGAAGACCCCATCGTCGTCATCGCCGCCATCGTCGATGAAGTCAGACCGGTCATGACCAAGAAAAATGAGATGATGCTCTTTATAAAAATCACCGACTTTACCGGCACGCTCGAAGCCGTCGTTTTCCCGCGCACGTACCAGGAATTCCGCACTGCTTTCGTCCCCGAGCAATGCCTCGCCTTGAAGGGTCGCATCACCGAACGCCGCGGCGAGAAAAGCATGATCGTGGAACGAGTGAAGAAACTGGGGTAGTCTTCAGAAAATGATTGACAATAGTATCGTATTGATATACGGTTATTTCAGATTGGAAATCACACATCAATATGAACACTACAACTGAGACTATCGCTCTTATAGATCCTTTAGCTCCTGAAGCGTATGTAGACGTCCTTGCCCATGAAGCTTTGACCCACCGATATATGAAACGTCTTGCCCTATGTAAAATTGTTCACTTCGGAAGTTACCTTGAAATCATGCACGCCGTCGAAACCGGTCGTTGTCAGTACGGCATCGTACCCATTCGACATTCGATCAGAGGCATGATGGATGAAATCGGAAGCTATTGGTTCCAGGAGAAAGAGAAAGGTAACAATACAATAAGCATCGCGGCTGAAGAACTCATAGGTTATGGAAGCTTGCTCGAAACACGCTTTCATCTCGTGAGAAGAAATGCACCCGTTGCCTTCAATAGACAAGAAGATAAGACCGCGATGATCATCAATCTGACCGCAGAAACCAGTAACCCCGAAGACATCCGCCGAGTACTCCTGTCAATACAAGCGGAAGACATAGCATTCTACCCGGTGCATACAGAACAAGCCGGACTGTCAACGTTCTACCTTGAGTTCGTTAGCAGATATATTTCGCCGCAATCCATTGACTCGATTCTATGTCTGTGGACAAAATCAGCTTATGTTCTCGGCAGATACGAGTGCTGGACAATAGCAAAGTGATCGAGAATCCAATCATCCCAACGTGGCGGAATTCAATTCCGCCTTTTTATTTGAGACCAATCATTGAGGCCATTCATTGTAGATCAATCCTCTTTATTTTGCTAAATATTTAAAAAATGCTATTATTTCCTTATGAAAGACGAAGAAAAATTAGCCCATATCCGCCACTCCGTCGCCCATCTTTTAGCCGCGGCAGTTCTCGAGTTTTATCCCGATACCAAGAACACCATCGGTCCCGCTATTGATAATGGCTTCTATTATGATTTCGAGTTTGGCACCCCCATCACCGACACCGACCTACCGAAGATCAATAAAAAGATGCGTGAGATCATCAAAAGTTGGAAAGATTTCTCTCATACGGAGGTTCCAGCGGACGAAGCTCGGAAATATTTTGCACATAATCCCTACAAGCTTGAACTCATAGATGAGATTGTCGCCAAAGGCGAAAAAATCACCCTCTATACCGCCGGCGCCGGCACGGAACATGAGTTCACCGATCTCTGTCGTGGCGGCCACGTGGAAAATCCCGCCGCCGAAATCAAGCCGGACAGCTTTAAAATCACCCACCTCGCCGGTGCCTATTGGCGCGGAGACGAGAAAAATAAAATGCTGACCCGTATCTATGGTCTGGCTTTCGAAAGTAAAGATGCTCTTGATGCCTACGAAACTATGCTCGTCGAAGCCGAAAAACGCGATCACAAAAAGCTCGGCCGTGAACTCGATCTCTTCACTTTTTCCGATCTCGTCGGTTCCGGTCTGCCACTCTGGACACCACGTGGCACCCTCATGAGAAATATTCTCGATGACTATGTCTGGGAATTGCGCCGCGTCCACGGGTATGAAAAAGTGGAGATTCCTCACATTACCAAAAAGGAGCTGTATGAAAAAAGCGGCCACTGGGATAAATTTAAAGACGAACTTTTTAAAATTACCACTCGCGAAGGTCATATCTTCGCTATGAAGCCGATGAACTGTCCGCACCATACCCAGATTTTCGCCCGCCGCAAATGGAGTTATCGCGACATGCCTCAGCGCTATGCCAACACTACCGTCTGTTATCGCGACGAACAGACCGGCGAGCTATCAGGGCTATCCCGTGTGCGAGCCCTCACTCAAGATGATGCCCATGTTTTCTGCCGCAACAGCCAAGTCAAAGAAGAAATTCTACGCATCTGGGACATCATCCACACGTTCTACGGCACCTTCGGCTTTACGCTTCGCCTGCGCCTATCGCTCCACGATCCGGCTTATCCGGAGAAATATTTGGGCGATCCCGCTCGATGGAAAAATGCCGAGAACATTCTCCGAGAAATCGCCAAGGAAAAACAAGAAAAAAAATCAAACCATACGGCTGATTTTATTGAAGCCATTGGCGAAGCCGCTTTCTACGGACCGAAGCTTGACTTCATGGCTAACGATTCTCTCGGCCGTGAATGGCAAGTCGCCACTATCCAGCTCGACATGAACATGCCGGAACGCTTCGAACTCGAATGTACGAATGAAGAAGGCGTGTCCGAGCGCATCGTTATGATTCACGCGGCTATCATGGGATCCATCGAACGTTTTTTATCCATCCTTATCGAACACTACGCCGGTAACTTCCCTCTCTGGCTCGCACCAGAACACGTCGTCATTATTCCTGTCGGAAGTGTCAAAGATGACAAGCAGAATGGCGAGGCTCACCATAAAGAAGCAGCACTCTTATATGAAAGTCTTCGCTCACAAAACATTGGCACTACCGGTATACGCGCCCGCGTTGAACTTTCCGATGTTGGTTTTGGCAAGAAAATCCGCTCTGCAAAAATGTCTCGTGCGCCCTACTTCGTCATTATTGGCGACAAGGATATCGCCGCAGGTAAAGTCACCCTCGAATCCCGCGACCACGGCCAGATCGGGCAGATCACCAAAGAAGATCTCATCACCCGCTTGATCAAAGAAATTAAGGAGAAGAAATAGAAACTATAAAGCAAAAACGTCGCACATGTGTTGAGAAGAAACTCTCGGAACAAAGCGCCAGCAGGCGGCTTTGTGAGAGGGAGGCAACCGCTCACTCGAGCGGTATACCGTTTTCTTCGAAACACATGTGCGACGTTTTTGCTTTTTGATTCCTATTCCTCCTTTTTAAATCTTATGTTTATTGAAGAGTAGATACAGCACCGTTCCGAACAACACAAGAATGATAAGGACTGCCACCCAACCCCACGGAATATTGCTCAAAGAAAAGAGCGAGTTCGCGGAGAGACCGTTTGGATTGCCGGCGTTGTCATTCGTATTGATATTTTTACCGGAAGAAACATTGGTAGAAGCATTGTCATGGATATAAACAGTACGAGTAACCGGATGATTATCCTGTTTGACAACAGTATTTGTCGTTACCGGAGGATTGCCGTTAGTATAGGTTGGTACGCCAACAGTAACGATATTTGAACAATTGACCGTGACGGTCTGACCGTTAGAGTAGACACTGACCGCGGCATATTTCTGACCGGACGTATTGTATGAGACGTCGGCCGAAGAAAGCGAACCGTAGATCTGGTCACTGCCGCTCCATGCATATGTGTAGTAGCCACTGCCGCCAGAAACACTTGCCGTCCAGAGAACCATAGTACCTACCGGAGCGAATGATGCATTCGCACTGCAGGAAACTTCAATAGGCGTAGTCACATTGTAATCCTGATAATACGTCGGCGCATAGCTCGGTGTATAGCTCGGCGCATATGCATATGTCGGCGTCGAATAAACAATTGGCTGGGAATACATCACCGGCTGATCATAGACGATCGGCTGGCTGTAATATTCAGGTTCCGTATTGTTGTTGATATTAATAACCGTCGGCGTGGTGTTGACGACTACCGGTGCTGAGTGAGTGACTGGATAATACGATGCATTATTATGATTATAATAATAAGAAGAACCGGAGTTGTGACCACCATTGCCACCATTATTGTTATTGTGACCGATCGTATAGTTGCCATTGCCGTTTCCGTTACCATAACTACCATATCCCGCCATCGCCATACCAGGCATGACCAAGATAGCCACAGCGGCTATTGCCGTAATAAGGCTTGAAATAAGGGTTATTTTGCTTGAATTGATGTAATTTTTCATATATTTTTTTCCAGTTATTATCCTTGAAACACAATTGTATACTACTTTAATATAAAAGTCAAGTGCCTTGCATTGCAATGCACTCGAACATGTAAAAGAGCTTTCTTCTCTAGATATCAGATATCAATCGTAGCTTTCTTGGCATTCGACTGAATGAATGACTTGCGGGCGGGTACATCGGTGCCCATGAGCATGTCGAAGACTTTGTCGGCTTCTTGAGCATCAACAATAGTAACCTGCCTCAATATGCGACGTTCGGGATCCATCGTCGTTTCCCATAGTTCGTCGGCATTCATTTCGCCGAGACCCTTGTAGCGCTGGATGGAAACTTTGGCTGACTTCTTTTTTCCGGAACTTTCTTCGATTTCGGTTTCTGCATCTACTCCTTCGGCATTAGCCCCCTCGGCCGTCACCGATACACCAGCCGCGTCGAGCAGAGCCGCTTCGGCGGTAGCATTGTCTATTTCGGCGATAACGTCGGCTTCTTTACCGAGCGCTTTGACTTTTTCTTCTTCAGAATAGAAATAGAGAATCTCTTTACCTCTCTTTACTTTGTACAGCGGCGGCTGAGCAATGTAGATGAAACCTCCGTCAAGGAGCGGCCGGAAATATCGGTAGAGAAGGGTAAGGATGAGTGTGCGAATGTGCGCTCCGTCCACGTCGGCATCGGTGGCGAGAATGATTTTATGATAACGAAGTTTGCTGATGTCGAAAGTGTCGCCGATGGCTGTGCCCAAAGCGAGAACGATGTTCTTGATCTGCTCGGAACCGAGCATACGATCGAGACGGGCGCGTTCAATGTTCAAAATCTTACCGCGCAAAGGCAAGATAGCCTGGGTGCGACGATCGCGACCGGTCTTGGCCGTGCCACCGGCGGAATCTCCCTCGACGATGAAAACTTCAGACTCCGCCGGATTACGGCTTTGACAATCGGCGAGCTTGCCGGGAAGAGTCATACCTTCGAGAGCACCTTTGCGGAGCACCGAGTCCTTCGCCGCTTTGGCCGCTTTGCGGGCTTTCATGGCGAGGACCACTTTGCCGATGATAGCACGGGCATCCTCGGGATTCTCTTCGAGGAATGCGCCAAATGCATCGCCGAAAACGGTCGCCACCGCTGCTTGTGCCTCGACAGAGCCGAGCTTGGCTTTGGTCTGACCTTCGAACTGGATCTCGCGGAGCTTGACGGAAACGGCCGCAGTCAAGCCTTCGAGAGCATCGTCACCGGTAAAATTGTCCTCACCTTCTTTGGCCATATTATTTTTCTTAGCATAATTGTTGAGGGTCCTCGTCAGAGCCGTTTTGAAACCGGTAATATGAGTACCACCTTCGGCATTGTAAACATTGTTGGCAAAGCCGAGTACCCGCGAAGAAATATCGTCGGCATATTGGAGCGCGACCTCGACGGACTCCACGCCGTCGGTCTTTTTCTCAACATAAAAGATGTTCTTATGGACAGGCTTGAGAATGGCATTGTTGAATTTAACAAGCGACGCCAAGCCACCTTCAAAATAAAAAGTTTGTGACGGTATCTGGAGATAGAGATCGCGAAGATAGAAAATATCCGTATCAAGATCAACAGCTTTAGCAACCGATTTACCAAAAATACCCTCTTTGGCCTCGCGGGCATCAAGCACGCTGATCCGGAGCCCACGAACAAGATACGCTTGCTGGCGCATGTGGTTGACCACCCTATTGAAATCGAAGACAATTCCCTCTTTAAAAATGATCGGATCCGGCTCGAAGGTAACAATGGTGCCATGAAGCTTGCTTGTGCCGATCTTCTTCACCATCGCTTTCCTTTTACCTTGAGAATATTCCTGCATGTAAATGCCGCCGTCCTTGTGAACGAGAACTTGAGTATACACGGAAAGAGCGTTGACGACGGATGCACCGACACCGTGGAGACCGCTTGAAACCTTGTAGCCGGTATCCTCGCCGCCAAACTTGCCACCGGCATGAAGGACGGTCATGACGAGCTCGAGAGCCGAAACTTTGCTTTTCTTGTGAATGTCGACGGGAATGCCGCGGCCGTTGTCCGCCACGCGAACACGATTGCCGGGAAGAAGGACTATCTCGATATCATCGGCAAAACCGCCCATGGCTTCATCGCGGCTATTGTCGAAAATCTCAGTGATGAGATGATGCAAACCGTCGGGACCTGTGGTACCGATGTACATGCCGGGGCGCTTGCGTACAGGCTCAAGACCCTCCAACACTTGGATGGCATCAGCATCGTAGCTGTTTTCTTTTTCGGCTTTTTTGACGGGTTTTGTTGCTGTTTTTGTCTTTGTTTCTGAAGCCATTTTTAGAGTAAAAAATAAGAAACCATTGAGGTTTTTTACCCCTTAAGTATAGCAAATTTCGAGCCTTTTTACATCTTGACTTAAATGTATCGGTATGACATAGATAGACATAGAAGGGCTTAAAATAAGCCTAAAATATCACATTTACAATCGGAGTATTACCAGCTATACTTAGTGATCATGAGTAAATCCATTCTTATTATTGAACAAGATGAACCATTGGCCGATGAGCTCATCCGCTCATTCAAGGATAACGGTTATGTTTGCAATCTCTTTCACCAAGAGGCTGAAGGTTTCAAAAAAATAAAAGAACTCCAGCCTGACATTCTCGTTCTCGATGACACATGCAAGACCACACTTGCTGTTGAAACTACTGCCATAGGTATTGCCGGTTTGCCAACAGTTTTTGTTAGTCCTGCTGGGGATTTCAAGAAGACGGTCAGGCGTGCTCTTGACGAAATCAAAGAAAAACTTACATTAGCATCCGTACCTGCAGATCTTGCCAACAAGAAAATCCTCTGGGTAGAAGATGATACGTTCATCGGCGATATCTTGAGCAAAAAATTCAGTGCCTACAACTGCCGCATATCCCTTTTTACAAATGGTGACGGTGCTTTGAAATACCTCGACACGGAGAAACCGGATATCATCATTCTTGATCTCCTCTTACCGGGCATGAGTGGTTTTGATATTTTGAAAAAGATCCGCGATAACCATACTCTCGACAAAGTACCGGTCGTTGTCTTATCCAATTCAGATCAACCTGCCGATATAAATAAAGCCCGAGCCATGGGAATTCAAAAATTCCTAGTCAAAGCGGCAGTGTCCCTTGATGACATCATCAAAGTGGTAGCGGAATTACTGCGATAGCAGTGTGCTTCGCGTATGACACAGATTACGGATTCCAATCATGGATTCCGATCAGACCGCAAAATCACTATTTACAATACCTGAATTGCTAAGAATCTTTGGGGATTCATATACCCGTGAATAACTTCCGTCTTGATTCTTATTTTCAATATCTACAATATATTCGCCTTTTGGAACTATACAATAATACCTACCTTTTGAATCACATACTGCGGAACGGAGGACGACTTGATGATCCGGGGTGGTTACGCGCACAATGGCGAATGACAGGGGTATGCGAGTGTTTTTATCCATGATGTATCCCAATTTCTTCTGCCTGAAGCTGAATTTCTGAAGTAAAAGAACTATGATAAATATGATGAGAACGAAGACGCTATACGTTGTGGGTTTTGTTATTGCTATTATGGCCGATATGATCAAACCGATGCCATATATGTAATTACCGACAAGTGCCCACATCTTTTCATGATTTGAATGGAAAATCATAAGATGATTCTTCTTTTTGGCATATTCATTCCAATCAAAATTTTTCTGGTCAAGAGGAATATTTTTGTTCAATACTTCTCCTGATTTTATGGTTACCGGACCGCCCAGATAGAGATCGTCATACAATTCGTCAGACGACTTACCTTCCATCTTCTTTGATGGAAATTCATAGTTAGTTTTCCTGACTGAAACATAATATGTGCCATCGGGAAGAAGGAATCCGTATCTTCCGTCGAGATCCGTAATCGCTTCCGCCACTACTCTGCCGTGAGCGTCTTTGGCTGTGACGAACGCCGGATCTATGGGCTGTTTTGTCACGCTGTCATATACCGTACCCCACGGCCGAGCTCGCTTCCGTATACCCAGACCGACCAAGAAAAGACCCCACAACCTTACCGGTATGAGCAACAGATCCGAAGCGGCCCACGGTGTGGCAAGACCGGTATCCACATACATGATGGCTGATGCGAAAAGTCCTGAAAACAATCCGGTAGTTTGAACGGCTTTCCCTGTCGGAGTGTTCACTATCGTATTGGCCGTATTCGCTACTTTCTGTATGATTTGGCTGGCTTTCTGTGAGAATGATTGGGGAGACTGTGGCGACTGTATCGTCACTGCAGACATAGCGGTGGTAGCGGTAGAAGTGGAAGTAGAAGTGACTCCTGTAAAGAAGGAATTACCGGAACCGCTACTATATGCATTTATTATTGGAGACTCTATCACTGTCGGAGATGGAGTGGTAACTGCTGGAGTTGGGGACAAGGCTACTGCTAATGAAGAAGACTGGCCAGGTAATGGAGCGTATTGGCCGGACATTTGTATAGAACCGCTACTGCCACCGTTACTGGACGGGACATTTGGACCCCATGGCGTACTCGGACATGAACTACCATCAGCACCAGAGCTATTCGTCGTAGTTCCGTATGCTGAATACAATAAAGATACACTACCTCCATTTCCTCCATATCCACATAATGTCGAATCTCCTCCGTTTGCGGATACAATCGAACTGGAAGCTATTCCCATTGAATTAGAAACTGAAATAGTTCCACCATTGCCGCCATTTGTCGATCCATCGGCACCATTGGATAGTAAAGAATCAGTCATGGATCCCAAAATACTGATGGATCCACCATTACCGCCCTTGCTTCCCTCTACATAATCTCCAAGAGCTATTAACCCCTTTACACCATTGCCACCGATTGTCTGTATTAACCCCGTTGTGGAATTTGTAACTGTTACAGAACCTCCAGCATTTCCATTGCTTTGATAATATGAATAACCAGCTCCGCCATTTGCTTGCAAAGAACCGGTCGTGGAAGTTGCAATGATAATAGTTCCGCCGAGACCATTAGTAGAGCCTTTAGTACCACCGTTCGCTATGACGTTGCTTGTAGTGGCATTCAATATAGTTATATCACCGCCGTTACCGGCATTTCCCTGGCTGGCACTAGGGATATAATCAACTCCATTAGCACTCGTTGTACCGGTCACCGTAAGATTTTGCAGAGTATAATTAAAACCATTATCTCCCGGATTAATGCCATCGCCGATAATATTTCCATCGATCATATATCCTGCCCCATTGAGAATAATTCCGCTTTTTGTTATATCACAATCACCATTCAGGTCATTGGAAAGAGTATACGTACCGGCAAGAGCCAATGTCGCACATTGAGATGCGCTCGAGATTGTACTCCCGGGAATAATCTGCAAGACACCGCCGGCAAAACTTCCCATATCTCCTGGTAGATTCCCCGGGCCGTTGAGGGTGAAATCTGAAAGGGCTGAAAGAGTAAGGCCAGGCTGATAAAGTAAGTACGCACTATAATTGATAGTCAATGTTCCATTAGTTTCACCTCCTGATGCCGAAATAGTGGTATCCGGCAGAAGTAAGCCAACTCCAGATATTGTTATTGAACCACCCTTACCAGATGATCCATTCCAATTATTTCCACCGTTAGCGACAATATTGGCTCTATTAATTTGCGATAATGTAGGAGAAGTAGAAATGATAATAGTGCCTCCAGCACCACCTTGACCATAACCACCATATCCACCGTTTGAAGAAATGGTAGAGAATGATGAATGGGTTAACGTTATATTACCACCATTGCCGCCATTAGCCGCTCCGTTTGCACTCGTTGTACCGGTCACCGTAAGATTTTGCAGAGTATAATTAAAACCATTATCTCCCGGATTAATGCCATCGCCGATAATATTTCCATCGATCATATATCCTGCCCCGTTGAGGATAACTCCATTAGCTGTGATATTGCAGTTTCCGGTAAGAGGATCACCCAAAGTATACGTACCGGCAATGGCCAGATTGCATTGACTGATATTCGTAATGGTTCCTCCGGGTAAAATCACAAGCGTTCCACCGCCGTAAGCCCCCAAATTTCCCGGTAGATTCCCCGGGCCGTTGAGGGTGAGATTTGAAAGGGCTGAAAGAGTTAAATTCGCATCATTAAGAATCGTGTAATTTATTGTCAGAGTACCATTTGTACTGCCAGTCGCTGAAATCGTACTACTTGCTATATTAACAGTCGCTCCTGATATAACAATAGCACCGCCGCCATTTGTGCCATTTGAACTTATAGTACCGACAGTTGAAGTTGATATCGTTATCGCACCGCCATTGCCGCCATTTTCATCGTCTGACGTGATCATACCAGTGACATCTACATTCTCTAAAGTAAAATTATGGCCGTTATCTACGGAATTTGTTCCATCGCCG
>CAZQKU010000016.1:0-9939 GCA_964593965.1 uncultured Candidatus Saccharibacteria bacterium
ACCGCCTTCAACCCCTCATTGAACACCTTAAAATCTTTCTTGAAAAAAGCATCCCGCGCGATATGGAAAATAGTAAACGTGATGAAGAACGCCGAAGCGACGTCTATGGAATAGTGGAGGTGGGCCATGAGCATGATGGCACCGAAGCAGATGGAAGCGATGATGAAAATGTAGCGCAGGACTCGCCGCTCCCAGAAAATGAGCGCCATAAGGAACGGCAAGCCTGTGTGGCCGGAAAAGAAAAGATCGTTACCGAAAGTGAAAGCTTTGAGGAAGGCTGGCGCGGAACTATTGTCAATGCTTCCGGGTATCGGTCCCAAATGGGTCAAGGTGACGAAGCCGGCGCGAATGACGATGAAAAGGGCGGTCGCTTTGAGGACAAAGGGAATGACTTTTGGTTCCTCAAGGCATAGCGCACCAATGAAAAGCCACAACAGTACCGGCCCATAGACCGCGAGACCATCGACGTCAAAGACGGGAATGTTGTTAAGAATGAGATCGGTCACAGAATTACCGGCGCTGTGAGCGGCGTAGAAGGCGGCATAAAAGTTGATGGCGAGGCCAACGAAAAGCATAACCAAGCCGATGCCGACCGAGGTCATGAACTTTTTATTTTTTAAATAGGGGCTAAATCGGGCGCTAAAAGTTTTCATCTTGTGTAATATTTTACTACGTTATATCTGTTTTGCGAAGGTGGTGAGGAATCGCGACCAGACTTTCGAGAACCAGCTCCAACTTTGCCAATCGGCAACGGTGATTTGTTTCGATGCGGCAATGTCGTCCACATAGAGTTTGGTCAATGCTGTCACGAGAACCGGATCGGCAATGCCCATGACATTTTCAGCATTGAGACTTTCGCTTCGGCTGTCCAAATTAGCCGAACCAACCACCGACCAGTCGCCGTCAATAACCATATATTTTTCATGATCCATGGTCGGCTCATATTCGTAGAGTTTGACGCCAGCTTTGAGAAGCTCGCCATAATCGGCATGCCAAGCGTCGCGCAAAAGCGGCGCGAAGGTAGTGTCGCCGGGCGAAACGATGCGCACGTCGAGACCGGCACGAGCTTTGGTCTCGAGTTCATCGAGAATGCCGCGATCGGGCATGAGATATGGACTGACAATATATATGCTTTTCTGCGCCGCGCTCATGGACATCAGAAAAATATCGCGGATTGGTTCCAAGCCGCCGGAAGAAGGAATGCTCATGATGTTGATGTAGGGGACAGTTGTTGAGGAAATCATCTCCATCGGTACTATTGCAAGTGCAAGTCTCGCCGGTTCGGCAATAATTTCTCCGGTTGTCTCATTCCACAGTTCGGCAAAATCATTTTCTAGGCTCTCGGCCATGCCGCCCTTGACTTCAAACATCATGTCTTTCCATATATCGGCAGGATTTTTCGCACTATTCGCATTACTTGTACTGGCCGTACTCTCAAGCCAATCATCGCCGATGCCCATGCCGCCAAAGAATGCCGTTTCATTTTCCATGCCACCATCAATGACGATAGCCCGCGCATGATCGCGCTCGTCGAATTGATACGGATGAAGCAGAGAAAATTGATGATATTTCGCCACGCGGCCGCCAGCTTTTGTCAGTATGGCGATGAGATTGCTCGGCACCGTATGACCGCCGACGGCATCGAGAAGAACCCGCACCGTGACACCACGTCGCGCGGCGGCAGTCAAAGCGGTGAAGACGTTATTGCTGAACGTGCCATTGCTCCACGGATAGAGGGTGAAATTGACGCTTGACGAAGCAGAGTTTATTTCAGCAATAAGGTCGTTCATAAAATCGTCGCCATTGTCTATGATCTTGATATTTTCACCGTGGTCTATCGGCGCATTGGTCACCGAAGATAAGGTTCGAAGAAAAGTAGGGGAGCCGGCCGTGAAGGATGTCATGTTCGGATTCGGAGTAGTACTGCTGGCGTCACCGACGATAACAATATCTTTATCACTGCGAGACGTCGGGATAAAAAG
Organism: uncultured Candidatus Saccharibacteria bacterium; assembly: GCA_964593965.1. GTDB lineage: Bacteria > Patescibacteriota > Minisyncoccia > Phycocordibacterales > PALSA-1337 > PALSA-1337. Next base: position 1,983 of record CAZQKU010000016.1, read on the forward strand.
CAAACCAAGCAGAACAATGATGAACGACACGGCAAGGATAACCACAATGATGATCACTGCTTTGATGTGTAATGATTTTATATGTAATGATTTAAAGCGGAGTGTTTTCAGGCGCACTGACAATTTTGACATAATGTCATTCTCGCATTTCACTATCAGCCTTGCAAATCAAGTTGCAAATTAAGTCATTTTTTGTTCCCTGTATTCTCGCGCGTCCTATTTTCGAGCACTTTTTCTAAATGAGAATAGAGGACTTTCGACTGACGAAAGTTAGCCATATTTTCAACAAAAAATCATTTTCATTCTCATGTAGAAAAAGCTCATAAAAAAGAGGTACGGAAGTACATGAAATTGCTACAGTTAAACGGCCGAGAGGGTGGAGAGAGCAGGTTGAATGTTTCCCTTTTCCTGCTATAATCGGAGCATTATCAATTAAAATCATTATGGATACAAACACCAATTCCGGCACGTCCGGAAACGCACAAGGAAAAATGAAGCGCATCGGCTTCTGGGGATTTTTTGTCATTATTATTGCTCTGATTGTTTGGGGATTGGTAGCCGCCAATGGCAAATCCGCCGGCTCGTCAGCTTCCGGTACCGCTCCGACCACTCTACCGACGCCGGTGACCGCTTCCGATTGGAGTATTGGTTCGAGTTCGGCACCGGTGACGATCGTGGAGTACGCCGATTTTGAATGTCCAGCCTGCCAGGATTATTCTCCCATTTTGAAACAGCTCATCGCCGATGAAAATGGTGGAGTTCGCTTCGTCTATCGTTATTTCCCTTTGCCGCAACATCCCAACGCCATCATCTCCGCTGAAGCCGCTCAAGCCGCCGGAGCACAAGGCAAGTTCTGGGCAATGCATGACCTGCTGTTCGCCAACTACACCGACTGGGAAAATCTTTCTGATCCGACATCGGTCTTCCTCGGCTATGCCGCCAAGATTGGCATCAGCACGACGACGTTTCTCGCTGACGTGACCTCGTCTGCGGTGGCTAAAGTAGTGACCGACGCCTACAAAGCCGACACTACCGCCGGCCTCGACTATACGCCGACTCTTTTCATCAACGGCACGCGCATAGACAATCCCAGCGCCAATATTTATGCCGGTCTCAAGGCTCTCGTAGATGCGGCGGCTTCGACCAGTGCACAGTAGCGACACATAAAATAATGAAATTCACCGCCATTCCCAAGTGGATCATATACACCTACGTGACTATCGCCGCTCTCGGTCTCATTGATGCGACGTACCTCACCATCAACCATTATCGCAATACCGTGCCGCCCTGCTTCATCGGCTCCTGCGAGCAAGTCCTGACGAGCTCATACGCCGCTATTCTCGGTATTCCGGTGGCTGTTTTCGGTGTCGCCTATTATCTTTTTATTCTTGTCTGTCTTGTCGTCTATATCGAATCAAAAGCGATGCCCAACGCCATGCAACCTCATCCGCACGAATCAAGAAAAAATAAAATCATGACCGCCATCCTCGTCGCCACGGTTATCGGTTTCCTCATGTCCCTGTATTTTTTCGGCATCCAAGCTCTCGTCATCCACGACTTCTGCCAATACTGCCTCGGTTCGGCGCTGTTCTCGACGTTGATGTTTGTGATGTCGGTCGGGGTGTGGGGGAAGTTGAGGGTGCGATTGTAGAAAATGTTATAATTGAGTTTTGGGGAAGAAATGATATGAGTAAATATTCCTTCATTTTATTCTACCCCTCAACTTACTATTTCATAAACATAAAACCGCATACTGCTATGCGGCTGGAGCTTGGGATTGAACCTTACTCCTTACCTCTCTCGATACTTTATCCCTACTTGCGAGGATTTGAAACGAAGTCTCCATTGATGTCGGTATGAAAGCTGACATCGAGCATAACAAGGCCAAGCTCTTGACGAAGTTCGGCATTTTCTGCTCTCAGTCGGCTTATGGTGATACCAGCCGAGACCGTAAATATTCCAGTTACAAAAGCAAGGACACTAACAAGTGATTTCTTCATAGAACTAACTTTTTGGTGTTTTGTTTTGGATCACCACGGCTTCCTTTCAAGAGCCAATCCGATTAAATCAATGTACTTTTACATCTTTATCGTACCACATATAGTATATAAAAGTCAATAGCTTGCAGGTAGAATCAAAAATAACCCTTAATATAAGGATATTTTAGAAAAAATTACTATTTTTTGCTTGACGTAGTTGTTGTCGATGTCGCCTCCGTACTCGTCCCCGCCGCCACGGCCAAATCGGGAATAATTTTTTGGATATTGTCGAGACTTTGGAAACCTTCGTATGTCGTACCATTGACCACGATGGCGGGAAGTTGTGGCCCGACGTGGTAGAGCGAAATAAGCGTCTCGATGGCGTTGAGGCCGAGATCGGCGTCGAAGCTGTAGACGCGCAAGTCGGGATATTCGTCGCGCAGAGCCGTCAGGACATAGCCTTCCTTGGTGCAGTCGGTGCAGTTGCCTTTATTGGAATAGAAATAGAGGATGGAAATCGGCCGGGCATTGCATTGTTTGTAAATCTGCTCGGCGAGAATGTAGTCCTTGATTTCGAGCAGGGAATAATAGTCCTTGAGGGTGATAACGTCGGCGCTGTCAATGCCATGAGCCGCTTCTGCGGCGGAGAGCTCGTTGTCCAGAGTGGAAAGCTGGCTCGAAAGAATGTCGCCGTTCACAATAGAGCACGATGATTGTTGGAGGATTTCAAATTGCGTTTCCGACGAGAGTATGTCTATAGAAATTTGATCTTCGGTATTTTTGATCTCGGCGATTTTTTGATTATTGAAAAAGCTGGCTACAGCAAAAGCCACGATAAAAATGCCGCAGGTCAGGAGGAAGACAAAGAAATATTTTCTGCCATTAATTTTTTTGTTCAGCGCCATGGTGTTTTTTTTGATAAGACCACATTATAGACGGACTTGCCGATCCAGATGGGGGCGAGCAAACTATAGAAGCATAGGAAATACACAATATCACGTGACAATTTTGCCGAACCTTCGGCCATCTTTTTGCTTTTGAAGACAATGTAGATAGTTGTGGCTAGAAGCATAAGGCCGAGCATAGTGCTCATGCCGAGGCCGAAGTAAAAATTGTGGAAATATTCGGTGAAGGAAGTGGAGACGGAAGCAAGAGAGAGATGCGAAGAGGTCAGCCCGACCATACCAACCGTACTCACGCGCTCATACATATTGTAGAGGGAGACCCCGCCGTGATACAAGAACAAACCAACAAAATAAAAAACGAAACCAATGCCAAGGATGGCGAATGGCATCGTCAGCATGCCCATATTGCCGTATTTTTTGTTGAAGAGACAACGCCGATAATCAATGAGATTCTTGATAAAGCCGTAGCTCCAGCGAGTGCGTTGGCGATAAAGCTTATTCAAGGTGTCAGGAGTGATGGTATAGACGAACGCATTGTGACAGTTGGCGATACGATAGCCGTGCGACTGGATGCGGAAGGCGATTTCCATATCTTCGGTGTTATGAGCGTGCTTGAAAAGCCCAATTTTGTCGAAAATTTCCCGACGGAAAATGGAAAAAGGTCCCGGCGTGACGTGGATGGCGTCCATCATGGCATAGACCCTTTTTGTAAATATGCCGACATTATATTCGGCCCGTTGGATGTGTTGGAGGATGGTTGGCTTTTTCAACTGGCCATCTTTATCTTTCTGACTATTCGTATCCACCCGCATAGCCGGTGTTACGGCCATGACTTTTGTGTCGTTGAAAAAAGGAATCATTCGAATAAGCGCTTGTGGATCCACTGTCGAATCGGCATCAAGACAGCCGACGACGTCGGCAGTGCTTTGTCTGATGCCGTAATTCATAGCAGTGTATTTACCGCCGTTTTCCTGACGCACTACTCTGACATTTTTAAAACGGGTAAAAGTCCGAGCGATGGCGTATGTATTGTCGGTACTGCCGTCGTCAACGACAAGGATGGATAACTTGTCTTTCGGATAATCGAGTCCGAGAAGCGACATGACGGTTTTCTTGACGGTGCGAGCTTCATTGAAGCAGGGGACGATGATGGAGACGGTCGGTAATACTTTTTTCATTGCTATGTTTGCTGTTTTTTCTTTTTTCTCCTTTTCTTCACCGTCGAAGAAAGTGACCAAAAGGAAGATTTGGAAATAGAGGCCGCAAAACAGGCTTATATCAAGTATAATAGTCGGAAAATCCATAGGGAAATGCCAAATGAGAGGCAGGACTGTCATAATAGCGCAAAAATTGACCGCAGACAACCGGCGAGGCATAATACAGCGATGAAGAATGACCGCGATGATAACAAAGATTATGAACTGCTCGATTCGGGCGAGAATGAAAAGCTTGAGCGTTTTGGCGCAATAGTCCTGCGTCGGCCGGATCCGCAGGCGCTCTGGCCGAAACGTTTGTCGGTTTATGAGTGGACGGCCAAGGCCGATGGACGGTTCATTCGCAATGCCGAAGAAGGGAAGTGGCTGATGAAAGCCGCCGTTCCGAAAAGTTGGCCGATAGAATATGCCGGTCTGAAATTTCTTATCAAGCCGACACCGTTTAAGCATGTTGGACTTTTTCCGGAACAGAAGACGAATTGGGATTTGTTGCGAGAAATCATTTCTGCGGCTGTAGGGTCTCAGGATATTTCCAATTCCAAGGCACTCGGTCAAAATCGGACAGTTGAAAAAAATGAAAATAAATCGGTAAAAAATGAAATCGAAATCCTGAACCTTTTTGGCTACACGGGAGGCGCTACACTCGCCTGTGCGCAGGCCGGAGCGAAAGTCGTCCATGTGGACGGGTCGAAATCCGCCATCGCTTGGGCGCGCGAAAATGCTGAACTGTCCGAATTATCCAGTAAGCCTATCCGATGGATACTCGATGATGCCCGAGCTTTTGTCACCCGCGAGATCAAACGCGGTCGCCGTTACGACGGTATTATCATGGATCCGCCGGCATTCGGCCACGGCTCTGGCGGGGAACTTTGGAAAATCGAAGATCATTTTCTGCCGCTTGTGGCTGACTGTTTCAAATTGTTGAAACCGACAGACAGTGGCACGACTGGTCCGCTCTTTTTCCTTGTGAACGGCTATTCCGCGGGCTATTCGTCTATCGCATATAAAAACAACCTCTCCCCTCTCAAAGAAGAATTCGGCGGAACGATAGAGATAGGCGAGCTGACGATAGAAGAGTCGGCTGAAGGTAAAAGGGATACAGTGACCGCCGGACAGCGTCTTCTACCTGCTGGTATTTTTGCTCGGTGGTCGAGATCTCAATAAACCATTCTCAAGACAATTCTTATGGAAAATATTCCCCAACAAATAAATGAAAATGAATTGCGCGATCAACAAGCCGAGAAAATCGTCAATTTTCTGACAAAGATTGGTGCTCACGAATATGCTCAAAAGTTACTTTCACATCCGGAAGAAAAGAATGATTTTACTTTTGAAAAGTTTAAGGATTTTCTCGTCCGTATCAACGGTATTGCAAGGGATATTTCCATATCGGAACGAAAAGCTGACGGTGAGACGGTCTATCTTTCCGGTTTTGATGAAGCTCTAGTTCCACAACACGCCGATAAAGAAAGCATATTACAGGACGCTTACTCTGCTTTGTACAAAGTCTCTTCCGGTGATTCAGCATACATGCTTCCTGCAGTCATTAATGCCGTGCATCTTTTTGCTGATGGTAATGGTCGGACGAGTCGCATCATGCATACACTCTTGGAAAAAGACCAATCAGCAGAAGATTTTACAAAGAAGCTTCGCCGAGCTGTCGAGCAAGACGGCAGGCGAACATCCGAAGATATAAATCCTGCAATTGTACGAACAGATGTAGATAAGATTATCCTTACGCGACATGGTACTCGATTCGAAAATGAAAAAGACTGGTCGCCAGTATTCCCTGATAGTTTTGGTCTTCTTTTCGCAAGTTCGGAGGGGGTAATTTCACCAGCCACGAAAAAATTCATGGAAATTCGCCGGACCGATCAGCCATATTGTTTTATTGCCGCGCAGGAATATTTACAGGAACAAAATAAACTTTCAGAAAATGTCAGAGAAGTGCAGGGCGGAATAGCTTTATCGCCTGCCCAAATGGATCGAAATCTTACCGAAACTGACTGGGATGAAATAATGAAAAGATATTATGCTTTAAAAAAAGAGCATGTCGAGATTTTAATTGATGCTTTTGTTCAGCCTGATGTGTATAAAAATCTTGATGGATCCATGAATCTCAAGGATTATTTTATTGACCAAATACGGAAAAGATTACAGGAAAATCAGGAACAATAGCTTTAATCAATATCACTCAATTTTAAACTATCATGTCAGCAACCATCCTCGACGGCCGGCTCGTCCGCGCTGAACTCAAGAAAGCTCTCATTAAAAAGGTCAAAGATCTTCCGGTACTACCGACTCTCGCTATCATCCAAGTCGGCGACCGACCGGACTCGACGGCGTTCATCGCGGCAAAAAAGAAATTCGCCGCAGATATCGGAGTAAAAGAAATTCATGTCAAATTAAAAGCAACGGCAACTCAAGCCGAAATCATCCGCGCAGTCACCGCTCTCGACGCCGACCCATCGGTACACGGTATTATTGTCCAACTTCCTCTGCCGCTTGCTATAGATAAAGATGCTGTCTTCGCCGCTATATCACCGAAGAAAGATGTTGATGGCCTCACTGCCGCGAACGTCCAGCGATGGCTTGAAGGCCGTGGAAATGAAGGTCACGAAAGTAAAGCCCGCTCATCCAGCCAGTCGGTGCTATGGCCGGCGACCGCCCGCGGCATTCGCGAATTGCTCGATTTTTATCATATTCCACTCGCTGGGAAGCACGTCGTCGTTGTCGGACGATCGTCTCTCGTCGGCAAGCCCGTCGCCGCCATGTGCCTCGCTGAAAATGCCACCGTCACTGTTTGTCACAGCCAGACGGCGAATCTTGCTGAACACACTCGCTGCGCTGACATTCTCATCGTGGCTATCGGTAAGCCGCACTTCATCAACGCGTCGTATGTCAGGAAAGGACAGGTGGTCATAGATGTGGGTATCAGTAAGATGGACGGAACGGAGCAAGGGAAGTCAATAATGGCAGGGGATGTTGATTTTGAAGCGGTGAAGAACATTGTCAGTGCCATCACTCCCGTGCCCGGCGGCGTCGGGCAAATGACGGTACTGGCTCTTTTTGAGAATCTCTTTGATGCGAGCTCCCTTTAAATTGTCCCGATCTGTAAGTCAATTTAGTCACTTTTTCTAAATGAGAATAGACAGTGTTTGACTGACGAAAGTTAGCCATATTTTTGATAAAAAAGGACTTTCATTCTCATTTAGAAAAAGCTGATGAATTGGATATAGTTGGTCTGATATTTCGGTTTGATATTATAGCCAATGTTCAAATTTATCTAAATCCTCCTTTTGTTCTTGAGGATCTTTTGCTCTATGTACGGCATTTCGATAATAGGTTTTTCCATCCTCGAGATCTCTACCGAAATGTTCTCCAAAAATATATCGAATACTTTTTTCATCGCATTTTTCGGGATTGGTGTCTCCACCGGTAACTGATATGATTTTTTGGAGGATATTTTTACCACCTTTCAGTAAGATAATCTCCGACTGGCCGGTGTTAAAATGCCTCAACGTTTCTTCTTCAATGCTTTTCGGTAAATCCGTATACATTGTGCCAATGACGAAATCGTCAGGTAACTTTTTCGACACAGTCTTCACGATATAGAGACCGGTATCTTCAATTTTTTTGATTATCTGATCTCTTTTTGCAAAAGCATCCGGTTTTATCACTACGATAGCCAAGCCGTTTTCAGGATTGACAGCGACATCCGATGAATTGACGAGATTTTCAGCAGACTCTTTTTCAAATTGTGGTGTTTCCATATATTTTTTTTATATTATGTATGCACGTTATTCAAATCTGTCAAACGTCACCGTCCTCATGGCGTCGAAATCGAAGCCGTATTTTT
>CAZQKU010000016.1:10039-12180 GCA_964593965.1 uncultured Candidatus Saccharibacteria bacterium
TCAAATCTGTCAAACGTCACCGTCCTCATGGCGTCGAAATCGAAGCCGTATTTTTTGTAGACAAATCGGGCATCGCCGTCGAAGCGATTTTCCCATGTCAGACCTAACTTTCGCGAGACGGATTTTAAATCTTCGACCGTGCCGCCTTCCAATTCCACATAGACCGGAATTTTGGACCAGGTATCAATGTCTATGGTCACCGTATCGAGCGTAAATGTATGCCGATATTTCTCCACTATCCGGTACGCAGTCAATCCGATCGCCTGCAAAAAAGATTTCGCTTCCTCCATATCAGAAACTTCAAATTCTATTTCTCGCGCACTGTCAACTTTCTGTTCTTTATTTTGTTTGAAGGTCAGTGTGACGCCGTGATTATTTTTCCGCAATCTGACGAAGGTATGTTCCGCAAGCCATGTTAAATTGTTGTCATAAAAAATGATTTCGTGCAGTTTTTCCTCACCTTTATCCACCGCTCCCAACCTTTTTAGTTTTGTAATGATCTCAGCCTTGTGTACGTCTAAGAAGCGGGTCTCAATTTCAGTTTTCATACTTTAATAATAGCACGATTCATGGTATTATTCGGGTATTCACTTTTTAGTAACATTTAGTAAATAAATTAATAATTAATTTAAACCTTAAAACTATGGATAAAATAAAATTTAATGCGTGGAGAATGGTTGTAACGTGTGGCTCAGCGCTATTCCTGCTCCTTCTTGTGCTCGCTCTCAATCAAATCCGCTATCTCTTCGAGCCAGGTCCTGCCGATCCAGCCGCTACAAACACCATCACGGTTTCCGGCACCGGCTCCATCACGGCTATCCCCGATATTGCTACGTTTGATTTCGGTGTGACAGAAACGGCTACAACTGTCGCCACCGCCCAGACAGCCGCTAGTGCAAAGATCAACGCTGCCATGAGTGCTTTGACTTCTGCCAACGTCGCCACAAGCGATGTCCAGACGATTTCGTACGATATCAATCCCCATTATTCGACCGTCAATCAGCCTTGTGTCTACAATACTGTTGTGCCGGTTCCTGTTTCTGCGCCGGCTTCTGCATCAGCTGGTGTTTCAAGTGGATCGGTATCAAGTGGTGTTATGGTTCCCGTTTGTCCTGGCCAGAAGACAACTCTCACCGGTTATGATGTCAGCGAAACTATCGAAGTCAAAGTGCGCAACTTATCACAGGCTGGCACACTTTTCCAGACCATTGGTAGTCTCGGCGTAGAGAACGTCAATGATTTGCAATTCTCCATTGATAATGTGGAAGCTGTGCAGGATCAAGCTCGCTCGAACGCCATCGCCGACGCCCGCACCAATGCTGACAAGCTTGCTTCCGAGCTCGGCGTCCATCTCGTCCGCATCGTCGGCTTTAACGATCAAAGCTCCGGCGGTATCGTGCCGATAATGTATGCCGAGAACGCCATGGTCAGTTCCGCTGGCGCGGCCGCTCCAGCTCCCGCTATTCCTCAAGGTCAGCAGAAGGTGACTGACAATGTTTCAGTGACGTATGAGGTAAGGTAGGGAATATGTTTGGCCGGTGGATGGTTGTGGATGGATGCTCTACATATTGACGACCAAAGATTTCAACAGTTCAAAGAAAATCATTAAATATTCTTTGATTGAAACCATGCCGATTTTCCGCAGGAGTCTTTTACTGCTGATAGTACGCATTTGGGAGATGATGACGCTTGAACGGACACCCGAATAGGTGCCGATACTTTTGATCGGTATGCGATAGCGGCTTTCTTTTTCCGAGCTCGTAATTGGTAGGATGAGCAGTTGGTCTTTATTATATTTCTTAAAAACCACAACCGGCCGTTCGAAAAGGTCATTCTTGCCGTCTTGTTCGGAACCGATGTTTGAGCCGAGTGCGCACCACCACACTTCTCTTTCATGAAAAAGAGATATTTCTTGCCGAATATGCAATTCTTTTTTCTCTGCATTCCAGGCATCAAAATGTATTTTTATTTTCTCATCCATGCAAACACTCTAGCAGACGTTCAATCAAGAAACATATAAAAAAGATTAAAATTTCGATAAAGAAAGCAGTTACAAAACATTTATAGGATTTTGTATAGTTGATTTATTGATGTGTCAGGTGTACTATAGCTTCACTATGGCTTCGGCCTCCGAGATTCCC
>CAZQKU010000017.1:0-12081 GCA_964593965.1 uncultured Candidatus Saccharibacteria bacterium
CTTTTCCCTGTCTGTGGCGAACGGTGACACTCGCAGTACTGCGTTCACCGTGTGGTTCTTTTGAAGCCATGTGTGCCACAGGGTAGCATGGATGAGGGGATGGGTCAAATTTGATACGGGCATTATGTATAAAAAAGTGGATAGTATATAATGGTTGCTGTAATAATTTACATATTTTTATATGAATACAAAACAACAAGTGCTGATTATCCATGGTGGCACCACATTCACAACAGATAATGAATACCGGCAATTTCTTCAGACCTGCAGTTTAGATCTCAACAAACTGAGACTGAGAAAAGATTGGAAAGACTCTATCCAAGAAAAACTCGGGGAATCTTTTGATGTCTTTCAGCCACGAATGCCTAATACTATGAATGCTCGATATGAAGACTGGAAAGTATGGCTCGACAAAATCATCCCCCTGCTTGACGACAATCTCATCTTTATCGGACATTCTCTTGGCGGCATTTTTCTTGTTAAATATCTGTCTGAACAACGCATATCAAAGAGAATCAAAGCTCTTTTTCTCATAGCCGCTCCTTATGACGATACGGGTATGATAGAATCCGTTGCCTCTTTTTCTATGCAAGGATCACAAAAATTATCGGATGTATTGCAAGATCAAATAAAAAAAATTTTTCTCTATTACAGCACAGACGATCTTGTTGTACCATTTGCTCATGCAAAAAAATACCAAGACGCTCTACCTCAAGCCACACTGCGCTCCTTCAACAATCGCGGACATTTCAAGCAGGAAGATTTTCCTGAGTTACTAAAGGATGTGCGAAAGTGTGAGTAAGGTGCAATATCTTGAAATATTTTTCTTAATGAGGTAAGGTTGTATTAAAATCAGTACATTTACATCAACCTTGTAACGTACAGAAAGGTATAGAATGAATAAAGCACAACGTCTTTCTCTGGGCGATACCGTCGCTTTGGTTAATCCGGCCGGTATGCCGCCTGTCAGATTCATGCGCTATATTCCTCTCATGGAAAAATACCTATGTGAGGAAGGGTTCGTGGTAAAAAAATACTTAGCGGAAAACACGAGTAATCCGGAACAATTAGCCAGTATGTTTATGGAAGCATGGACTGATCCGGTTGTCCAAGCAGTTTTCCCCATCTGCGGAAATCCTATCATATTTGAGGTTCTTAAATATCTCAAAGCCAAAAGGATGGAGCAAAAACCGATCATATTCTGCGGTTCAAGCGTACTATCTGCACTATCAGTTTGGTTGTTTCAAAATGCTGGAATCGTGACATTCTTTGGACCGCATTTACCATTCATTCACACCTACGCTCCACAAAGAGAGAACGAATTCAGCGTTCAAAGTTTCTGGAGCATGGTTATGTGGAAAAAAGGTAGGACTAAAAGGATATCATCCACTCATGAGTTACAGCACTTCTTCAGTGTACGGGATCAATCCCATGTGCCTGTCAAGCTCAGTAATATTTACAGACGGTCTGATCTGATCAAGGATGAACGAAGAAGGGATGCAACGTTTATCTCACCGACGCAAGAAATTGTCCGAGGAAATACATTCTGCATCACCCTAGGCGCATTACTTGAAATGAAACGTCTCGGCATGTTGTTGGATATCTCAGGATCAATCGTCTTTACAGAGACTATGGATTGGGACTTGGAACGGGTCAAAGGCGCATTCATGGAGCTTTCGAATTCAACTGTTTTTCATGGAGTAAATGCGGTGTTCATTACCGCTCTTACGGAGAGAACCGATCGACAGGAAAAACAATTCCCTGAGTTGCAAGATTCGGAAAAAATAGAGGCTCTCTGTCAATCCATATCCAGTATAATTCAGATGCCCATCTTCTATGGTTTTCCTCTCGGTCACGGTTCGTACAAAATGACCATGCCTCAAGGTATTCCATGTACTATCGATCCTGATGACGGTAGTGTTTCTTTACAGGAATGTCCCGTCATATAAAATATCCCCGAGCACTTTTGTCGGGGATTTTAATTTAATTCTGCAACTGACGCAGATCGATGAGTAATTGCTCGTATGACTTGTCTCCCAACCCGTAATCAGTACCGAGAATCTGTACAAGTTTCTTTTGGACAGACGGATTGGAATCAAAGTCATTGGCAATTTCAATCAAGAGTTTTTTTGTCTCACCCTTATATTCAAGGGTTTTCGCGTACACGAGATTCCTCAGAAGAATTACCGATTTTTCTTCCTTCGAGATATTTCCGAATTTCTTAAGATCGAGCTGACGGGCAATGACAGCACGCACGCGCTCGACGAGTCTCGCATAAAGATCGTTCGAGATAAGAACATTCCCTTGCTCGACACTTTCAAGCAGTTGTTCCAAAAGAGACATGTCAATGTGATCATTCAACAAACCACACCCAAAGGATATATTCGTCGTCTCAACACTAAGAGACGTGTTCTCCGTCAGTAATCCGGGAATATCTGCGTGCTCGATATGATCAAATAACGATTGAGCATCCATACCGGTCGCCGATATTCCCAAAATGAACACTTCTTCTCCAGCTGGAAGAAAAAGTGACTCACTGAATTCGTGTGGTCTGCTACTTATGAACCGGTAATAGACCGATCCAACAATACGATTGTAGCTATCCACCAAAACTTCGGCTTTAGCTCTGCCATTCCTAGCTACATATACACCGAGATTATCGATGTCTCCGGTAATACCAAATAAAACGGCGTGCTGATTGCGATAAAAATACCGCAAAACTGAAATAACTTTTTTGCTCCAAATACGGACTTTCACAAATACCTCCTGTTGGTTAAGTTTAAAGTTCTTCTCTAAAGTCTAATACTAGTCAACAAAACAATATTGTCAAATTATTCGTAATTGACAAATGTATTATAATAATACAGCATAGTAACAGTGTTATTTGCAATGGATCTGATGCAATTGAATCAGATCATAAAATAATGCTACGAAATAATAAAAACCTGAAAGGAGGTTACATTGACTATTAAAAATGAAACACCGCCGCTTGAAACTCTTCAAGATGCCGTGATGGCAGATTATCAAAGAGCTCCAATTTTCCAAACCAATCGGAGAGCCCAAGAGAGTTTGCACATGTTCTTCAGCCCCAACCGTGTTCCTGTCGGATTGACGGATAATGAAGTCGCTATCTGCATTCGTTTGTATCCGTATCGTGAAAGAATGATCAAAAAAATCAACGCCGAAGAAGATGCCAAGTTGGAACAACTTGATTTAACTCCATATCCTTCCCCTACTCTTACTGATGCATTGACATTGGTGGAAGAGGGAGTACACGAGACAGTCGAAGAAGCCACCGAGCATTTGGAATGCCTCTGGCGGATGGCGGAAAACTTGAGATGTCATCCAATTCGAATCCTGTCCTTACCATCGGAGTTGGATCCAGCCATCGTCATGACCAGAGAACGGTTCCGACGAGGGATACGTCTCTTCATCGCGGAATATCGGAGAAGGTGCGAGATATAATGTCAAAAAACTTCATTCAAACAAACCACGTCATTACGGAAGTTCTGAAGTGGTTTTTTTATGCAGATTTTTTTGGTTTTTTATTAATTATTGCGCTCTTTTTTCTCTGATCTCTTCTCCGCTTTTTCCGCCCTTTCCGTCTTCTTCTTCAACACCTCAATCTCATCCCGCAATATCGCCGCCGTTTCAAAATCGAGTACTTTCACCGCCGCGCTCATTTCACGCTCTTTTTGGACAATGACTTTTTTTGGATTGCCGGCAAAAGCTGTTTCATCAAGACGGATGAGCTCAGCCACGGCTTTGTCGTGATCACTTCGAAGCTGGTCGGTGATGTCGTGAATTTTCTTGATAATGGTCTGCGGGGTGATGCCGTGCTTTTTGTTATACGCAGTCTGGATGATGCGGCGACGTTCAGTTTCGCGGATAGCGCGGTCGAGAGAACCGGTCATGTGATCAGCATAGAGGATGACCCGACCGGCAACGTTGCGAGCGGCGCGACCGATGGTTTGGATAAGCGCTGTATCCGAGCGCAGGAAACCTTCCTTGTCCGCATCAAGAATGCCGATGAGTGAAACCTCCGGTAAGTCAAGGCCTTCGCGCAGGAGATTGACCCCGACGAGACAGTCGAATGTGCCGCGGCGGAACTCAGTCAGAATAGTAATGCGGTCAATGGTCTTGATGTCGCTGTGGAGATATTCGGCCTTCATGCCTTTTTCTTTGAGATATTCAGAAAGATCTTCGGCCATTTTTTTGGTCAAGGTTGTAGCGATGGCGCGCTCACCTCTTTTAATGACTTTTTCGGCTTCGGAGATGAAGTCGAAGATTTGGCCTTGATAGGTGCCCGTGCCCGTTACCGGCTTTATCTCGATGACCGGATCAATGAGCCCCGTCGGACGGATAACCTGTTCGACCGTCTGACCTTCCGGCGGTTTGCTGTGCTCAAGCTCGTATTTGCCGGGGGTTGCGGAGGTATAAATTGTCTGCCCTACTGATTTTTCAAATTCGTCAAACTTGAGCGGACGGTTATCCTTGGCACTCGGCAAGCGGAAACCGTATTCGACAAGCGTCTCCTTGCGCGACGCATCACCCGCATACATGCCGCCGAGCTGGGGCACGGTCACATGCGACTCGTCAATGACGGTCAAGAAATCGGCCACGAACTTGCCAGTCTTCGGATCTTTGACATGCGGAAAATACGAAAGCAGAGAGTCCGGCGGCTCACCCGGCATTTTACCGGAAAAATGCCGCGAATAATTCTCAATGCCATTGCAATAACCGACTTCGCGGATGAGAGCGAGGTCGTATTTGACCCGGCGCTTCAAGCGCTCGGCTTCGAGCGGCTTCCCTGCTTTTTCGAGCTCTTTCAGCCGGCTTTCAAGCTCGGCGCTGATGGTCTTGAAAGCCCGCTTCGACTGTGCATCATTGCTGATAAAATGTTTGGCGGGAAAAATAAAAATCGTTTCGACGGTTTTTAGTAAAGCACGGGTGATGGAGTCTATTTCACTTATCGAGCCAACAACCGACGTGCCAGTTCCGATACCTTTGCCCGCACCGGCCATCGTGTCGTATTCAATGCGAAAAATAATCCGTTCGTTGACCGGCATGATTTCTACCGCATTCCCTATCGCCCGAAATGTTCCCGGCGTGATGTCAGCATTCGTCCTTGTAAAATGGATATCAATAAGCCTGCGAATGAGCTCCGCCCGCGAAAGCTCCATTCCCTGCGAGATTTTCATATTGACTTTTTCATATTCCTCCGGCGAACCGAGACCGTAAATGCACGACACCGACGCCACGATAATGACGTCGCGGCGCGTGAGCAATGCCTGAGTCGAAGCATGGCGCAAGCGGTCAATCTCCTCGTTGATCATCGCCTCCTTCTCTATATATGTATCGGTCACCGGCATGTAGGCCTCGGGCTGATAATAGTCGTAATACGAAACAAAATAATGCACCGCATTGTCGGGAAAAAACTCGCGGTATTCCTGGGCGAGCTGGGCGGCGAGAGTTTTGTTGTGGGCGATGACAAGGGTCGGCTTGTTGTAGGCGGCGATGACGTTTGCCATAGTAAAAGTCTTGCCAGAGCCGGTGACGCCGAGGAGAGTTTGGTGACGCAGTTTTTTATCGAGGCATTTTATCAAAGCTTCGATTGCCTTCGGTTGGTCGCCAGCGGGTTTGAATTCGGATTGTAGTTTGAAAAGAGGCATGCGACATACTATATCGCGCGTATCGATTTTAAACAAGAAAATACTGCAAAGATAAGACAATCCCCGGATAAGCACTTTTTCTAAATGAGAATAAAAACTTTTTATCGACGGATTTGAGCCGTATTTTCGGACAAAAATCACTTTCATTCTCATTTAGAAAAAGTGACAAAAAAGAGTCGTGGAAGATGTTCTCTCCTATTTTTTCCGGAGGAGTACCTTCTTCACCGCCGCTTTGATGTGGCTGACACCCATGCCGTAGAGCTCGATAAGCTCATCTGGTTTGCCTGACTGTCCAAAAAGATCACGAACACCGATAAATTCCATTGGCACCGGCCGGTGCTTGGCGAGGCATTCGGCAACGGCACTACCCATACCGCCGGCGATTTGATGTTCCTCCACGGTGACGATTGCACCCGTTTCCTGGGCGAGCGTCCAGAGGGCTTCTTCATCAAGCGGCTTTATGGTGGCAAGGTTGATCACTTTGACGGCAATACCTTCCTTTTCTAAATCCTGCGCGACAAGAATGGCTTTGTAAAGAAGAGCGCCTGTTGCCACAATACCAACGTTGGCTTTCGCGCTGGTCTTTTGACCTGGCATAAAATACACTTGTGCCTTCCCTATTTCAAAAGGCGTAAACTCGGTCGTAATAATCGGCGTCTTCTCGCGGGCGAGGCGGATGTAAACCGGCGTCTTGGTCAGCGCCGCGGCGATGGTCGCTTTGCGGGCTTCGATGGCATCGCAGGGCGACAGCACAATCATCCGCGGTATGACCCGAGTAATAGCAATGTCCTCGAGCGCCTGATGCGAGCCGCCGTCGGGACCGACAGACACACCAGTGTGGGAACCGGCGATTTTGACCGGCTGGTTATTGTAAGCGATAGTGGTGCGAATCTGCTCCCAATTGCGCCCCGGACTAAACATTGCATACGAGCTGATAAAAGGAATCTTGCCCATAGCCGCCATGCCGCTCGCCACCGTGGCCATGTTCTGCTCGGCCACGCCCATTTCGACAAAGCGGGTCGGAAAGCGCGCTTTGAAAGCGGCCATTTGGGTGGAGTCGGTCAGGTCTGCGCAGAGACCGACGACATTCATGTCAGCGTCGCCAGCCGCGACAAGACCTTCGCCAAAACCGACGCGGATGGGCACTTGCTCGACGTTGGGGTTGGCGGTGCCATCGGCGGAGAAAAGTTTAGGATTGAGTTTTTGAGAAGGATTGAGCATTAGATATTATATAAAATATTTAAACGAAATATACCCAATTATTGTACCAATAAAAAAGGAGCTTGTCGCTCCTGTATTTGATTCAATTCCTTCGGGTATTCGCTACGGAACAGCCCGGCCAATGTACTGATGCTTGAACACCTACACGTTGCCAAACACTAAAAGATCCGATATTGTGATCAGAACAATACTCCATAAATCCGATAGCAAGCCTGACAGCTTCCAAAATTTCCGCACATCTCTCAGGAGTCAATTCTCCAGAGACTGACTTTTCATTAACTGTTTCTTGTGACATATAAAAACTCCTTTCATATTGATTCAGCCGACCCAAAAACCTCTTGCATTTTGAGTTTTGGCCTCTTCAATAAATTTCTCTCGCTTTTTCTCGGCTTTTGTGCGACTTTCCCCTGACGATGATCTGACTTCCCTGTTCTGCCGTTCCAATTCTCGATCAAAACTTCCTTGTCTGACACAAGCGGCATACAGACCCCAAGCCGCACGGCTTCGTGCTTGCCGCTCATGCCATTCTTGTTCAAAAGCAGTTAACTTTCTTCGTCTGCTCATTATATTCCTTTTTGTTAAAGGTTATCTGATGAGATAGTAGTATTTGCAATGTTACTTGTCAATATCAAATTATAGATATTTCATCTTTACTTTTTGTAGAGAAATCATTCCCTTACTTTTAGCAGATCTCAAGACTTTCTTTTTAAATGATTCTTTAAACTCTAGATATTCATCCATTTCTTTTGGATCACTAAAAGCTGGCGATAAGTTAACTCCATTCTGAATATCTTTCCTGCTTTGCGTGAGGATTTTTTCGAGCTTTTTTGAAGGAATGAGGGACGTTGTTTTAATTTTTATTGGATTAGATTTCACGATAAAATAGTTGGCTTAATTATGCAGTGCCCTCCTCGCCACCGCAATCTCCTCCTCCGTCGTCGGCGGCTTGCCGTGCCATTCGAATTGTCGCTCGAACTCCGGTATGCCTTTTGATGGAATGGTGCGGGCGAGGATGACTGACGGTTTGTCGGCAACGGCGCGGGCTTCATCGACCGCGCGGTCAATGTCGAGGAAATTGTGCCCGTCGCATTCCTGAACATGCCAGCCGAAAGCGCGCCATTTGTCGCCGAGCGGCTCAAGCGGCATGATGTCTTCGGTAAAGCCGTCTATCTGAATGCAATTCCTGTCCACGATGGCGACGAGGTTGCCGAGGCGTTCTTTGCCAGCAAGCATGATAGCTTCCCAGCTATTGCCTTCGTCGAGTTCCCCGTCGCTCATGAGGCAATAGATGGCGCGACCCGAACTGCGGCCTTTGTCCATCCTGTCGGCAATAGCCATGCCGACGGCCTGGGCCAGCCCGCAACCAAGCGGCCCGGAGCTCGTCTCAAGCGCCGGCAACCATTCGCGATGCGGATGACCTTGAAACGACGAGCCGAGCTTGCGCAGAGTCTGCAA
The DNA here is from genome assembly GCA_964593965.1 of uncultured Candidatus Saccharibacteria bacterium. Classification (GTDB taxonomy): domain Bacteria; phylum Patescibacteriota; class Minisyncoccia; order Phycocordibacterales; family PALSA-1337; genus PALSA-1337. Next base: position 8,349 of record CAZQKU010000017.1, read on the forward strand.
TTTCTCCAGCGGAAAATATCCGGCATGCGCCATGGTGGCATAGAGCACCGGCGCGATGTGACCGTTCGAGAGGACAAGCCGGTCGCGCTCAGGCCAATCGGGACGCTTGGCGTCGTAGCGCATAGCGCCGACAGACGCACTGGCTGATGGATTGTTTGTATTGTCTGCCGTCCCCGTTCCGCCAAAATAGAGATACGTAAAAATATCCGCCATGTCGAGCGGGCCGGCCGTGTGACCCGATTTCGCTTCGATCAACATCTCGACGATAGACACCCGAATATCGTGCGCCTTTTTTTCAAGCTCGCTGACTTTGAGATCGGTGAGAGACATGTATGTAGTATAGCACGCCGGTAAATTTAAATAGTTCTAAATATTCTCAAATTTCTCGTACGCATCCACCACATTTTCATTATCAAAAATAGCCGATCCGACGATGAGCCGGTCAGCACCGGCGTCACGCAGCATACCTGCAGTCTCGATCGAAACACCGCCGTCTACGGAGACGGCACGCTCGGGAAAACGTTCTTTGAGCTCGCGAACTTTGTCGAGGACACGCGAATCAAACGGCTGACCTTGGAAGCCGATTTTGGCGATACCCATGCATTGCACGACGTCAATGTCGTGGATAAACGGCGCAATATCGTCCACCGGCGTTTCGAGACCGATAGCAATGCCGATCTCGACGCGGCCTTGGAGAAAAGTGATGATGGCTTCCATTCGCTCGGTGGCGGTCGCCGGATTGCCGCTTCTTTTTGAGCTGTCCGATTTTTCCGAAGTGTCGGATTTCAACAATGACTCCCAATGGATGATAAGCCGCTGCGCACCCGACAGCACCCAATGTTCCAGTTCCGCTTCTACCGCCGACATCTCGCCACTAAGATCAATCATCAAATCCATTTCATAATCAACATCCTCCCAAAACGGCAAACCGCGCTCTTCGCGCAGGATAGCGGCGAAATTGTCGTCCTGTTTCTTGTATGGCCAGCCAGGTTTCGGCGTAAACTTGCCGTCACAAATATCTACTTGGACAAGTGGCGCCATGCCCTTGACCAGCCCGACTTTCTCCTCGAGTTCAGCGAAATCTTTCGGCAAAATGGCGGGAATTATTTCCATAAAGATAAAAATTGCGGTTATTCGATCGCATCTATCTGCCCAATCCTCCGTGCATGCCGCTCCTCGCCAGAAAACGGCGTCTCGAGGAAAAGCCGCACCGCGGCCATCGCCTCTTCGTCACTGACAAAACGCGCGCCGAGCGACAGAACGTTGGCGTCATTGTGCTCGCGGGCGAGACGGACGATGTCGAGACTGCTTTTGTTGTCGCGTTCATCATCTTCCTGCAAATAGCCGCCGCCATAATAAACCGCCGCCCGTACGCCGGGAAAACGATTGCACAGCATAGCCTCGCCATTGCCCGAACCGCCAATGACGATGCCGACGACATGATCCGGATCGGTGGCGACTTTCATCGCCAGTGGCGTCATAATGACCGGATAATCATCATCCGGCGCGAGCGCATGCGCACCGATGTCTTCGACGTCAAAATGCATCTCCTTTATATACGTAAGCAACTTTTTCTTCAGCTCGAAGCCGGCGTGATCAGACGCAATAAGAACAGTTTTTTTGTTGGATTTGTGAGGCATTTTTTATATTTGTATTACTTGAATAGTATAGCATAAGTATCATAGTTATTCACAAAAACACTTGCGCCGTTTTTTGAATATGATAGTATAGAAGTACAAATGGCTTCGGCCCTCCCCGCAAGGGGTAAAAAGTAACAGAAAAGCTCAAACCATCAATTGCTTGAGCTTTTTTTGTATCTCATTAAAATCTTTCGACGCCATATCACCAATTTTATAGTGAAGTCTTTTTGAATCAATCAGTCTGATTTGAGAAATGATAGCCGTGCTCATTGTTTCACCCAATAGAAAAGAGAAATGGTACTTCCCTTTCTTATGACTTTTTGTAAGCGGAATAGACCAAAGCACTTCATGGTTAAATTTTTTCAGAACAAGCACGGGACGCAGAAACCTGGCTCCTCTACCGTCTTGTTCAAAGCCAATATTTAAGCCGACTGAAGCAAACCAAACTTCGCGCTCATGGAAAAACACGCGGGCTTTATTCGCCTGCAAATCGCTTTTCTCCTCATGCCATTCTCTAAAATCTTTATTCATTACCACCATCCTAGCAAACCGCGATAAAATCTCTATAAAGAAAAGTTAAAATTTTGATGAAACTCGTAGTTCAACAACAGATTCTGTAGATCCGTCAATATTTTTAATAATATCGCCTCTAGAAAAATAAATGGATTAAAATGTGACCAAAATAATTAGAAATTAAAATAGCCACAATGGAATAGATAATAAATCCGACGTGTATTTTACTTACCTGCTTTCTTTTTTGTAAATAAATAATGGCCAACGTTATTGCGATGACAAAAGAAATTACGATAATCGGCAAAAACACATACTCCCTGAGCATTGATACTCCGATCATTGCATACTGGCATTTAACAAAATCAACTCCGGCAGAATTTGGCTGGCATTGATTAGCAATCATAATAAATCGAATATCTGTCACCACAGACCCGATTAGTCCAATTGAAGTCAGATATAAAGAAGACTTTAATAGTTTATTCATTTTAGTTATACCAAACGTCCCGCCTTCATCACATGCTCCACCAGCGTATACGTATACCCGCATTCATTGTCATACCATGCGAGCACTTTGACGAGATTCCCTCCGACGACACGGGTGAAGGCGATGTCGGCGATGGAAGCGTGGCGGTTGCCGATGATATCGGATGAGACAAGCGGCTCCTCTGTCACGGAGAAAATGCCTTTCCAGCGGGGCGAAGCGGCGGCGTTTTTCAGGATGGAATTGACTTCTTCGGCGGTTGTGGCGCGCTTGGCGATGAAGGTGATGTCCACGATCGAACCGACGACGACCGGCACGCGGATGGAAATGCCGTCAAAAAGTCCGGCAAGCTGGGGCATGGCTTTCGTCACGGCGATAGCGGCACCGGTCGAAGACGGCACGGTGTTCATGGCGGCGGCACGGCCTTCGCGCCAGTCTTTTTTCGATGGGCCGTCAACGAGAGCTTGGCTGGCAGTGTAGCCGTGGACAGTGTTGAGCAAAGCCTTCTCCACGCCAAGCGTCTCATCGAGAATAGCGAGGAGCGGCGAGCCGGCGTTCGTGGTGCAGGAAGCGTTCGAGCTTACGGGACAAGTTTTCCATGCGGCGGCGTTTTTCGTCTCGTCCATGCCCATGAGCACGGTCACGCCCTGGAGCGCGGGCGAGCCGTCTGCTTTCGTCGCATCGTCTTTAATAGGAGCGGAAACAACGACACGTTTGGCGCCGGCTACGATGTGGGCTTGAGCTTTTTCTGCGGAAGTAAAAAGTCCGGTAGACTCCACGACGACATCCACGCCGAGCTTGCCCCACGGGAGCTTGGTTGGGTCTTTTTCACTGACGAACTGGACTTCCTGAGTCTTGCCGTCGAGTTTTCCGCGAAGACCGCTCACACCGTTTACGCCAGGATTATTTTCTGCCGCTTCTAATTCTTCTTTTTCTGTCCCTGTTATGAGAAATGCTGAACCATCTGGCTTGACCGTAACATTGAAAGAGCTATCACGATACGCCGTGTCATGTTTTAAAAGATAGGCAAAATTCTTAATATCGCCGAGGTCGTTGACCGCCACGACCTCGAGATCATCCGGCCGTTCTCTCGAGATTT
>CAZQKU010000018.1:0-11998 GCA_964593965.1 uncultured Candidatus Saccharibacteria bacterium
GAATGTGCATCAGGGTTGATTTACCAGAACCAGATGGTCCCATGATAGCCACGAACTCGCCATCTTTGATGGTAAAACTAATGCCATCCACCGCTTTAACTTGTTCTATGCCGACATTGCCATAGACTTTTGTGATGTTTTTTATTTCGATCATGCGATTTCAATCAATCAACTATTATTTATTGGTTATCTTTTTATTATTTTTTTATCGTCCCGCTGCCGTCGCGGCTGCCGCCGTGCCTCCTGTCGCTCCTGTGCGAGCTCCCGCACCTGCGCCAGCGCCGCCTGCACCACCGCCTGAAAATCCTCCACCACCGGCTCCGCCTACTCTGGTACCGCCGGTTAGACTGCTCAATATACTGCCGGTCGAGGCGGCTTTTGCCGCTGTACCGGTGATTGTCTGTGTTACCACTAAATCTCCCGGGTTGAGACCGCTGACGATCTGGGTATTGGTATTATCGCTCAAACCTATTTGGACAAATTTTGTCGTAACAGTAGCGACGGTACCTCCATTTTTCGTCACGCTACTGGTACTGCCACTTGTATTACCTGTACTGCTTCCGAATGTTCGTGTCGAGCTGGCGTATGCATAAGCTCCGGTCGAACTGCCCGTGGTACTAGCCGTAGTACTTCCAAATCCTCCACCGTATCTTCGGCCACTTGCTCCAGCAAAACTGCCATATCCGCCCGTTCCGCTCGCTAGCGATCCGGCTGTTCCTGCCACCACTGCCGTCGGCGTGACCGTTCCCGAAGGCACCATGACATACGATCGGCCACCGAGAGTTTTGACTGCGGCGTTTGGTACAACAACCACATTGGCCGCTTCGGCCGTGATGATGTTGGCGTTGACACTCATACCAATTTTTATTTGCGGATCGGTCGTGTTGATGGAAATTTGCACACTATAGCTCACCACGCCCGAACTCACCGTACCAACGGTGTCTACTTCGATGACGGTTCCCGTAGCGGTGATATTCGGCAGGGCATTGAAGGTTATGTTGACCGGCTGACCGACGGCAACTTTTGCCACGTCAACTTCGTTTAAGACAATGGTAGATATGTATTGGTTGGTAACGAGAGTGCCAATAGCGGTGGAAGGACTGGCATTTTGGCCGGGCTGGAGAGTAACGTTGCCGATAGTGCCGTCGAATGGAGCGGTGACGGTGTAATTATCGTATGTCGTTTGGGCTTCTTGGAGTGAGAGCTGGGCTGATTGGAGATCAAGAGGATTATTCGTCGTCTGATCGGCCGCTAAGTTTGATTGAGCTTGGGTGAGTGATTGAGCGGTGCTTTGGATACTACTTTCTGCGTTCGCCAGAGCTGAATTGTCGGAGCCGATGGTTGAAAGCCAGCTTGTCAGATCGCTCTGATTGGTGGTCATAGCCGAAGTGCGGGCCGATTGGGATGTTTGGCTAAGGATGTAATTGACTGCTACTGCCGCGTCTTTAATAGTGTTTGACAAATCTTGAGCTATAGCGAGCTCTTGACTCAAGCTGGAGTCAATACTTGTGGTTGAGCCGAGAGAGGTCGCCAAATATGCACTTTGGAAAGCGTTATATTCTGCCGTAGTTTTGTCGAGAAGAACACCGGCGGTTTGCTTATATTGTTCGGCGATTGTGCCATAGTTCTGGGCGACATTGGTGTCGGTAAAGTATGGTGACGTCTTTTCATTGTAGAAAATATCATTGAGGCTGGTAATGATCGGCCCCATGTCGTTGTACGCGCTCGACAGGGTATTGAAAGCACTCTGGTATGTCTGGCTTAAGCTGGCTTGGGCATTGGTCACGGTATTTTGATCATTGGTACTGGAAATGGGGTTCGACGTCTCGAGTTTCGCTACGGCGATTTTGGCATTTTCCAAAGCATAATAGGCGTTGGTGCTGTCGAGGGTGGCCAGCACCTGACCTTGGGTGACATGGTCGCCGTCTTTGACATCTACGCTGACAACGGTACCCGAAACTTGCGGATAGACAGGAAGCTCCTGCGAGCTTGCCACTTGACCGGTGCCGGAGACGGTCGTCTCGACGGTGCCGATGGTAGCCGGTTTGACCACGTAGGTCGTCGCTGTGACGATATGCGTCGAATGGTAATACCAAAAACCGAGAACAATGACGATGATGATGAAGATGGTCGTCTTCTTATATTTCACGAAGAAAGCCCAGATTTTTTTCATATTCTTTTGTCTTTTCTTAAATGATAAATGCGTAATAAATGCTTAATGAATGCCCAGCGTGCGGTAGTGTAATGACCGCCAACGTATGTTCAATAATATACCTTTTCAGAGAATGCGCAAAAATGCACGAAACAAGACGATGAATAATCAGTCTTGCTATTGCTACAATCACTGCGCCAGCTTATTTCAGTGTCCATTTCAGTATGCTATAATAGAGCAATACGACATAATGCTTCCCCACAACCTCAACAAATTTTTCTGGGATGTTCGCCCGGAAACCATTGACCAAAAAACCAATAAGAAATACATCATTTCTCGTCTTTTGGAGTGGGGAGATGAGACCGCCGTCAGCTGGCTTGAGAAAACATATTCTGTGGATGAACTGTGTCAAACTATCACCACCAGTCGGTCACTTTCTGCCAAAAGTCGCACTTATTGGAAACTAAAATATCACCTCGCCTGATATGCATGAAGCAACCCTGGCTCAGCCAACACAAAAACTTTTCAGTAAACTGATGGCGTGTTCATGGCTTGCCGATTTTTATTTGGCTGGCGGCACCGCTCTTGCTCTCAAACGTGGACATCGCACTTCGGTTGATCTCGATTTTTTCACAGAAAAGCCATTTGATGAAGGCAAGCTGATTGAAGATCTGATGGTGATCGGTAAACTTGAAATTCTTCAAAAAGAGCGTCAATCAGTCAGCGGCATTCTCGATAGCGTGAAATTTTCATTTCTTGGATACCCCTATCCGCTTTTGAAACCGGCTACTCTTTTCCAAGGCGTGCTCATTGCCGACATAGAAGACATTGCCTGTATGAAGCTTGATGCTTTGGCCAATCGCGGCACTAAACGCGATTTCATTGATCTGTACTGCATCGCCCAGCAATTACCTCTTCCGGATGTCATAGTTCTTTTTCAAAAAAAATATGCTTCCGTGCATTACAATCTTCTCCATATCAAGAAAAGTCTTGTCTATTTCGACGATGCAGAAGAAGAGCCGCTTCCGGACATGCATGTGCCGATACAGTGGAATGAAGTGAAGGAATTTTTTAAGAGGGAAGCGGTGAAGCTTTAAGTTACTAGTACCACGAATCATTATTATTATGAACCATTTTGAATCAGGAGATACACCGAGAGGTACAACAGAAGGGATGGAGTCGGATCTTTTCATCGAAAAGTTGAAACCCGATTTGCGCATGCAAGTTGATTTGGCTTTGAGATTTTATGGTATATCGAAAGATGGTTTGAGCAGAGAAGATTTGAACTCGTATATTGTGAAATGGATTCAATATGACAACAGCCGATTTTCAGCAGATTTTCGGCGAGCTCTGACTGAACATCCGGAATTATTTGCGGAGTATCAGAAAGATCCCGAATCTGCTCTTACTGCAGTGGAGAATATTTTGTATGAGCGGGCTCACGACCATAGGGGATAGTGTGGTACAATTATACAAGAAAATTTTTTACTTAATTAAGTTTAATAAAATTATCTTATAAAAATATGAATATAGATAAAATAACAAATGATATAATAAATGGTGAAAGTAGAGATACGAGAAGCCCTGTTGATCGCCGGAAGGATTTTTATAAAGAAGGCCTTCATGGGAGAGAATTGAAGGAAGTTGGAATAGAATCTATTTCGCTTGATAATACAAAACTCTTTACTCGTGATTTTACAGAAAATAATGAGTATGAGAGGGATGATGCTTATGGTATAAATGTGCCAGTAAATCGGGAAAGAGAAGTTGGAACATATGATGCTAATGGTGGATCCATCGTCTATGTTGATGGCGAGGGTAGAGAATGGATGACGCCCTTTACCAAAGAAGCTCAGCAAGCATTAGTTGATGCAGGTTATCAGACTGGCTCTGTTGCTGTGCCTCATATGTTTGATATGCAAACTCGCTTTGTGGATGAGAACCTTCACGTGCAATGGCTTGAACTTTGTAAAAAGGCTGGAGTTGAGGGGAAAGATTTTCCCTTGGAAAAGAAAGCTGCTTGATATTGAGTATTTGATACAATATCTCCATGCATAAAAAATATCTTGAATACGCCGGTTTGTCTGAAAAAGAATCAGAAGTATATTTAGCTTTACTTAAAACCACGGCGGTTTCAGCAATGGATCTCACTCGCGTGACATCTCTTAAAAAATCGATCCTCTATCTCGTTGTGGAATCTCTCGTCAAGCGAGGTCTCGTCAGGGAAGTTACTGTCGGCAAGCGCATACACTATGAAGCCGAATCACCTGATGTCCTTCGCATGGTCATACAAGACAAGCGCAATCGTGTGGAAGAAGAAGCTCGCCGGCTTGAGACTATTATCTCCGAATTGAAATCAATCGAGCGTGATCTTGGTGAGCGTCCCGTCGTGCAGTTCTATGAAGGACGCGACGCTGTCAAACGGGCTATTGATGACTATGCCGCCGCGGAAGATTTTTCAAGCGGAAATGATTATGGCATTTACTCGTATGATTTATTGAAGAAAATATTCACTGATAAGGACATACAAATTATTGATGAAAAACGCATCAAAAATAATGTCCAGTTCAAGGCTATTTATACCGGCGCTGAAAAAGTCATCGAGGGTGACAAAGGCCAAGCTCTGATAAAAATTGATCAGGAGCGATTTCCTATCCTGTGTGATATAGGCATATTCAATGACGAGATTCGAATCCACACTCTCGGTAAAAAACCATATGGTATTTTCATAAAAAATAAGGAATTAGCTACTACACTGAAAAGCATTATTGAATATATTTTTGCTCAAAAGCAATGATTTTCGGCGAAATTAAGTCAAATCTTCCAAACGATTTTGGAAGATTAGGCGTGAAATAGCTTGCAAACAGAGGCGATTTTAAGATCACCCTATTTTTTGCATTTTGTTTTCGCATTTCCTTGCCAATCTTGTAGAGTAATGTCGTAATGGTTCATTGAAAAAAAGGCTTTAAATAGGTGCGCCTTTAAGCACCAGTGGAGATAATTATGAATAAGACAATAGTTTTAGTCCCTTTGATGATGTTTGCCACAGCCTATGTTTTTGCAATTATTCTCTTTGGACGAGGGACGTCAAGGAAATTGGAGAAGAGGGTTGTAACTTCTAATCCTGTTGATGACAAGGCAGAACCTTATGAAAAATACGACAAGGTAAAGGCTCGTGAAAAAATAGAACGCCTTAAAAGGACAAACGGTGTTCATTTGCTTGACGCTGTTTATCAACTGCAAGACAAATCGTTAGCGGCGTTTCTAACACTTGAAGAAATCGCCATCTGGACAAAAGGGTGGGCACCTTCTCTAATAAAAGAGCGGCTACCTTTCATTGTAGAACCGCACCTTGCCCTTTGTAATACTAATAATGATTTCGAAACTATCGAAAAAACTATTGGTATCAGATTCAATGATAAAATCCTAGGCCAATATGGTGAGACATGGCTAAAGATAAGTCAAAATTATCAACGAGCGAGTGAACGTTTCAGTTTTCTTGGTGAACCAAGGAGACTGCGCGGACTTATTGAACACTTTGGCTTTCAAGAGCTTAGTAAAGCTGGGAATAATTTGAAAAAGGTACAAAGTGTGAGTCGCTACTTCAAGTTTGTTTATGGCATTTACGATAATGTTGATACTTATTGTCCTGTGTATGATGAAGCCCTCCGGCTTGAAGATAAGATCATGACAAATGAGGATGCCAAGAAAATATCTTCTTCCAACGACTTCGTTTGGCTCGTCGGCATTCTATGGAAAACAACACTCCCGACAGAATGGGACAAACCAGTTCAATTGCTCTACACGGATGCGTTGAATCGCGCGATTGAAGTATCACGAGGTATGGATCTATCTGAAGTCATAAAGGTTATCGAGGAGGCTAAATTCTATTGGTCTAAAAAGCCCGTGGATGTCATACTCGAAAAGTGTTTTGGAAACGCGTCATTGTCCACGGTAAATGTGATCATCGCGGAAAGTAAGGACAAGCGACTCTTGTCGTTTGCGGAAGGACGACGTAAGCAGTTGTTCCGTGCCATCTGAAGCATATTGCTAGTACGGTTTTTGCAGATTTAACCTTAAAATCCGCTTTTTATCGAGTCTATAAGCCACCACTTGTAGATTCGCAGAAAGTATGCTTGACATAAAATGTAGTATATGTTATCATACACGCGTAAGTTCTTTCAGAAATTTTCCCTGTACCAAAGAGTCTTTTATACATAATACTAGAAGATTGTTTGGTGCAGGGAGTCTGCTCGACCCCACAGCGCCTTGGCCAGGGAGCATTAACAAACTTGCCCCAGATAGATGCCGAAGGGTAATCCTCGTGCAAAAAAGAATGAGAGGGTGACTGCCGTGCAATTCCGCACAGAGTAAACCTTACCTTCTTGAGCACATCAAGGAATCCCACGAGATGATGTGTCCGAGCCACTAGTTGGTCGTTTCTGCTAGAAGCAATGCTAAAAGCAGGAATCGCCTTAGCGGATACATTAGGTTTGCTTCGCGGCAAACCATCGAGCATGGGGGATAGGCAACTATCCTCCATCTTATTAGATTCAGGACGTGTGTCATGAATCTACAGGGTTTAGTCTGAAATCAACAACACAAATAGGAGAATGCTCTATGAAAATTTTAAAAGTTACTATCGGTTGTAACGACGAAATCCAAGACATCTTTGTGGGTGTGAAGGGAGACCTCTGTGTTACGGCGCATTGCTTCAGTCGTAGCGTCGAGCGTTGCAACCATGAGAAGAAAGAGGTGCGCTTTGTGGATCTGTACGGACTGACTGTACATGACCAACGAGACCTCGGCCTTCCCAAAGAGGTTCTGGAAACCTTAACTTTGGCACTGCAAGGAAGTTATGATACCTCCAAGGCAGTGGAAGTTGAAACTTCCAGGAGACCCTTTACCCCAGAAGAAATTGAAATGTCTGAGGCTGAGTCTCAAAGCTAGAGAAAACTAGCTTAATAAAAACAGAAGTGGTGACTAACTGTTGCTCTCCTTCCGATCCGGCGGTGTTACCGTCGCTGATAAGTCCCTCTGCCGTGTGGCAGGGAACAAGGACGAAATCGGAAACTTACGTTGTAAGTGTTTGCGATACGCGTTGCGTATGCAAAGCAGAAAGGTTAGTTCTATGCAAATTACATTGAAAATCGCGGGCGTTCCCAGTGAAGCAATCGGTCAACTTCACAATGCGGTGGAAGCAACCAAAAAAACTGGTTCATGGATCACGATTCAAGAGTCAGCTTTCAAGTGTGGACACGATGACTACGTGATCACACTCAAGGTTGAACCCCGCCAAGAGGGAAAGGACTCTCAAAATCTTCACAAAAATGATGGGTGTGAAGAGGGATATGTGACGTACCGACCACTCGGAGAACTTCTCACTGTCCTCCGCGCCGCCGACCCGAACCTCTTTCCAGAAAAACAAACCAAAGTTCCTACGCCGAAAAAATCGAAGGAACTCAGGAATGACCAGTTACGCGAACAGATCGAAAAACTGGAGGGGGAACTGGAAGCAGCGCAGGTAAGCATGGTGGGGAAATCTCCGAGCACGTCCATCAAGCTCCGTGGCGGAAAAATCATACTCAGGGTGGGGGATACTTACGACAAAGAAGCCAGAGAAGGAATGAACGACTCTTATTTTCTGGGTGTATGTATCTCCGAATTGGAGTTACCAGAAAAAAGTGACGATCCGTTCGTCATCACTCTGAAGAAGGCCTTTGACCTCAACAAGGAGTTGAGTGGTCTCCAGAAGGAATTCCGAGGGTGTTAAACTCTGTGTGGTCATAAAATAAATTTCACAGCGCCTGACCAGCGCTTTTTTATTGGAAATTTTATATACAACCATTCTACAGCTTCAAATTCTTCCAACCAATGTTGGAAAATGAAAGATGAAATAGCTTGCAAACTAAGGCGATTTTAAGATTGCTTCATTTTTTACTTTTATTTTTGGCGGTATCCTTGTTAATTGTGTATAGTTATTGCATAAAGTTCTTTGAATGAAAACATGAAAGGCCAGTAGATCAAACCCTGAAACTTGAAACAGAGGTTTGTCGAGACTGGCTACGGTTTCTGGCAGATTTAACCTTAAAATCTGCTTCGCATTTCGTCAACAATAAACAAAGAGATGTAAACAAAGAGAAAGGAAAAATATGATTCTTCTTATTGCAGTCGGTTTGTTCTTTGGTATCGGCTTTGTCCATTGCCTGTTCGAGGCAATCATATACAAGTACGTCAAACGAACAGCTCGAAAAGCGAGAAATCCATCCGCTTCTTGTGATTGCAAACTTTATCTTTGAATTTCTTGCTATTCACCCATTTTCCGACGGCAACGGCCGAGTCAGCCGCGCGCTTACCAACTTTCTGCTGATTCAAGCCGGATACAGTTATGTGCCGTACGTTTCTCTTGATGAGATCATCGAGCAGACTAAGGTGGATTATTGCCTAGCTCTTCGTGCAACACAGAAAAATCATGGTACTAACCATGAGGACATAATGCCGTGGGTCAACTACTTTCTGGGCGCTCTCACCGAACAGACAGAACGTGCTCGAAAAATCATGAACGAGGATCAGCCGGAAAAGCTTCTCTCTGAAAAACAGAAAGAGGTGTATCAGCTGTTCACCGACGGCAAGGAAATGGGAGTAGCTGAAGTCGTCACCCGACTTTCGGGTAGGATAGAAAGAGAAACTATCAAGCAGGCATTGTCTCGTCTCGTGAAGCTAAAACTTCTTGAGCGAGTGGGACAGGGTCGTGGTACGAGGTATGTAAAAATATAGGGAACAAGACTGCAATTTTCAATTGTGTCTGATTATTACTATAATAATCCTAAGATATTTAACCTCGATCCTTTAAGTTAAGGTAGAGAATAATTCAATAAAACTATCCTTTATTTCTCTATCAGTAACATTGTTAAATATTGAATCAAAGTCAGTGTCTTTGAAGTCAGAGGCCCTTTTGCCAAAATGTTTTTCAAATTCTGATTTACAATAGTTCCTAAATTTAACTAAGTTACTGAAATTAGAAGGATTTTTAGGATTCTGACCAGAAAGTTTCAATAATAGATATTCGGAATTGTGTTCTATGAATTGCACAATATCGTCACTTTGCTTAATAAGAGCCTCAATAGCCGAAGAATCATCTATGTCCTTATCCAAGAGGAAAAAACGCTTTTGTCCTTCGTATCTTTCTTTAATCAAGTTGTACTTTGACTTGAAGCCCTTAACGTCACTGACACCACCTAATTTACCTTGAGACACTGAGATTTCTACGATTTCTACCTTGATACTAAACTGAATGTTGGATTTCATAAAATCCTCTTTAAATTTTTTGGTCGTCAAGTAACCGAATAGATTGAACTCAGTGGTTCCTTCACTAATCAATAAATAATAGACTTTAAAGCTTTTCTTTTTATTCATAAGCTTATAAGAGATTATTTATTATTCTGTTGAAATCAATAGTATTGGGAATTCCACCAAGTGAGCCAAGGCGGTATATTCTCTTTACGTTATCTCTTTCCTTTACATCATAGTCCGATACTTTTGCAACAGTGATAGTATTGTCCTTCTTCTCTACTATATGAGCTTGGTCATTTTGTAAGAGATCGAAAGTCTCATGATTATGCGATGAGAAAAATATCTGAGCATTATGCTTGTTTATATCTTTATCTTTAAAGAGATTTAAGATGGCCATTTCCATATCTGGATGATAATACTTGCTTGTTTCGTCATATATAATAACGCCACCCGATTTGATGATTTTAAGAACATCGCCTATATAAGAAATAAGCTCTCTTGTTCCAGCAGAAAGTTCCATAATACCGAGATTCTTATAGAAGTCGCTGTATTTTGCCTCATAGGTGAATGTGAAAGATTTATTGACCGGATTGTTGTCTCCCTCTTTTTTAATGATAAGACTTTCAAAGGAAGGTTCAAAGTATTTAACTATGGAATTAACAGCACTAAGTTTTTCATTCTGATTTTTAGTATCATTGAGATAATTAAGTGCAAAAGCCACTAAACCATTTATGTTGTTTTGTCCCATCTGAACAGATCTTTTGTCAGTGATAAAGCAAATTTTGTTTTTTATTTCTTTAAGCTCAGAAATACCTATTCCTTCCTTGAGATTAGCGAATACAGATATATCAGAGCTTTCATCTAAAACAACAGAGAGAAAAGATGATTTCTTTGGTGCGACAATATTTTTTGCTAAAGTGCCCATCTTTTTCCCCACATTTGCTTCAAAAGAAATAGTATTATTCTTTCTACTGAATATTTTTTTATTGTTTTTGTATAAGACTTCTTCTGAAATTTCTTTACCCTCATGTATAATTGAGATCGAATAATTATATTTATCCTCACTAATTATAAAATCCATCTCCATCACGATCGGTTTTGATACCATACTTTTATGGTAGTTAGGAAGGCAGATAATAGTCTCTTGTTTTATGCCATTAGGTGCAAGTATAAATTCTTGCTGTTGTGCGAGCATAATTCGAATTATTGTGTCGATAATATTTAAGACAGTGCTTTTTCCTGAAGCATTTGCACCATAAAAACCAGAGATAAGTGAGATTCTCTCTTTCCCTTTATTCGCGTATCCAATTTTTTCTTTCTCACCCCCCTCGGTAAAAGATACTTCTATAGGGTCTTTTATTCCATAGAAGTTGCTAGCTTTAATTCTTGTGATTAACATAAATTTGTTTAAGATTACATTATTTTGTGATAATATACATATACTATTCTACATAGATTAAAAAGTCAAGTACTTTTGACATAAAACTGTCATTTTTAACAAAAACCAAGAATACGAACTTTTACGGATATGGCCGCTTAACGTCATCATTTTTCTGGTTTTCTACTAAATATCTTTATTTAAAACCCCTCTAGGGTGCCTTTTTCAATGGCCTATAACGCCGTCCCGTCCTTTTTCTTTTCCTCATTTTTCTGTATACTTGACATAGTTGACACTCAATACCGTCATCTATAGCATATCAATATCATGCCTGACCAAAATAATCAGAAACAAAATCCGCAGAACAGCCAGAACAGCCCGAACCAGAAAAAGAAAGGCAAACCCTCGAAGCCTTCTTCGCGCTGGAGCTTTATCAACATGATCGGCCTGGTTTTGCTTATTCTGCTTCTCGTCACGAGCGGCTATTCGTATTATGAAGGGACGGCGACGCCGATGACCAAGATTTCTCTGTCACAGCTCGCGAGCGATGTGGCGGCGGGCAAGGTCGTTTCTATTGATCAGAACGGCGATGAGCTTGATGCCACCTACAAGACCGGCGATTTGAAGACGACCAATAAAGAGACGGATACGGCGGTGACGGATACCCTCGTGCGGTATGGCGTGACGCCGGCCGAGCTCAATGCGGTCAACATCACCGTGGAAGGTCCGTCGGGCTTGGCTTTTTGGGTGGAACAAATCGCGCCATATATCGTCTCCATCTTTTTCTTTATCTTAATCATCTGGTTTCTGACGCGGCAAATGCGCGGGGCGGGCATTCAGGCGCTCACCTTCGGTCAATCGAAGGCTCGTGTGACTATGCCCGACGATACGAAACAAAAGGTGACGTTCAAGGACGTGGCCGGAGCCAAAGAAGCCAAGCAGGAGCTTTCGGAAATCGTTGACTTTTTGAAAAATCCAAAGAAGTTCCTCGATATCGGCGCGGCTATACCGAAAGGAATTTTGCTCATGGGGCCTTCGGGCACGGGCAAGACTTTGCTCGCACGGGCGGTGGCGGGGGAAGCGGGCGTGGCATTTTTCTCGGTGTCGGGATCGGAATTCGTCGAAATGTTCGTCGGCGTCGGTGCTTCGCGTACCCGCGACCTTTTCAAAATGGC
>CAZQKU010000019.1:0-11853 GCA_964593965.1 uncultured Candidatus Saccharibacteria bacterium
TCAAAGGATTGGACTGTCCGCGGAAATACATTCCCTTGAAAGTACCGAATTGTGGAGAAGACGGGTTCGACGTCGAGTAACAATAATAGCCGGTCTTTCCGTCAGTGAGATCGGTGCCTAATGATGCCGCCGTGAAACCGCTCGGACAAGACTGTAACGATCCGGAAACATACGGATTCCCATCTGTACCTGAATCATACATTCCACCAAAGCTTGCTACCGCAAGACCCGAAGCATTTCCTTGGATATAACAGAGATGATATCCATAACCGCTAGATATATCTACATCTGTATAACCGCTCGGACAGCTTTGGGCTCCGGTGATAGGATTATTAATAACGCCTGATTGGACAGAATACATTCCTCCGAAAGCCGGCGTATTGACAGCGGAGAAAGAGTTGCTACCACTTGAACTGACAAGTGAATATGATTGCACGAAAGGAACCGCAGTTTGATTGGATTGGTACATAGAGACAAGATGATTCGTCTCACAGTCAAGTTCGAGGGCACTTCCGCTTGAATTAGCTTCATTATGGGCGCCAACCCAATTACAGTAAACATATTGACCTGGCGTATATATAGTAGCGGCATTGGCTGGGCAACTATAAGTGGTATTGCACATTGCCTCTAGATATCCTCCGGGAGATTGGCAAAATACGCTCAAGTCATTTCCATTGTCGTTATCCTTGTATGTCCATGACGCATTACTGCAACGCGGAACCATATCTAGGGTATTAGAGGGAGTATTATTGCCATTGGATACTGCTACGACATATCCATACAAACACTCATAGTGAAAATCATAGCTCGCACCCGAGCTATCCCCATTTTCACTAAAAGAACCGCCGGGCAACGGACATTGAATTCCCGTATTCCATGTTGGGGTCACAGTGCCTGATGATCCGCTTCCAGGCGGTGCCCAGCTAGCATTGCCAGAAGCATCCGACGTCAGGACCTTACCGACACCTTGACTACCGTCAATGATCTGAATGGCGCTAGTACCGACACCGCCGGTGTTGAAGACAGACTGACCCCAAGCATAGAGACCTACAGCGGCTTGAGCTGTGGTACTGCCGTTTACCGTCAAAGGACCAAGCTTTGTCTGGGCGGAAGAACTAACATTAACAGGAGCATCACAACCAGGATAACCGGTAGGACATGTTGGAGGAGTACCGGGAGCGATGGGCCATGTAGTACTTGTCTGGGCGTATATATATTGGATACCGACCGCGACGATGAGAGCAAGGAGGATGATCTTTGCGGAAGAAAGAACTTTTTTTGTATTAATATTGTTCATGGTTGTTATGCTTTTAGCTTGTAAAATTATTTAAATTACTATTTACTGTTTTGCATTTCAAACGCCTCTATGATTGCGGCTTTGACGCTTGACTGCTTCTTTGTAAGGGTCTTTGGCTTTTGAGCCGTCACTATTCCAATAGCGGTCTCTTTAGCTTTGCTCTGGACGGGAGAAAGAACTGTTGGTCCTCCCAATGACTTTACCGGAGACACAACCGTCGATTGTTGCGTCTGCATCGCAGACAATTGCATATAGACGTACAAGCCAATGCCGACAACCACGATAATGCCAATAACAATATACGCCACGACCTTATCCTTATGCCATTGTTCAGAGGTCATGGGGAAAGTATAGCATTTTCAAAATAGGACGAAAATAGGAAAATTGGCGCAAAAACGGCAAATGTGGATAACTCGCGGCGCCTCTTATCGTCTCTTGGCGATAATCGACTTCTTATACGTATCGAGATGTTCGAGAGCGATGCCGGTACCTTTGGCTACACAGAAAAGAGCGTCGTCGGCAAGGACGGCTTTGACGCCGGTGCGGCGCAGGACAAGCTCGGGTAGGTTGCGCAACATGGACGAGCCGCCGGTCATGATGATGCCTTGATCAATAATGTCGGCGGAAAGCTCGGGCGGCGTTTCTTGGAGAACGTCTTTCATGGCTTTGATCATGTCACGCAGGTCGCGGCTGATGGCTTTAACGATTTCGTTCGTCTTGATCTCGGTCGAGCGCGGCAGGCCGGTGATGAAGTCGCGGCCTTTGACAAGCATGGCCAGTTCTTCTTCGAGAGGAATGGCGGAGCCGATGGCAATCTTGATGTCTTCGGCGGTTTTGTCGCCGATGGCGAGGTTGAAGGTTTTTTTAATATAGTCGGCGATGGAAGCGTCTATTTTGTTTCCCGCACATTTCACCGACATGGACGCCACGATGCCGCCGAGCGAAATGACCGCCACATCAGTAGTGCCACCACCAATGTCCACGACCATGTGACCGCGAGCTTCATGAATGGGAATGCCGGCGCCGATGGCGGCGAGAATGGGTTCCTTGACGACGTAGGCGTTTTTTGCGCCGGCTTTGATGGTCGCTTCAATGACGGCGCGACGCTCGGTCGAAGTGATACCCGCAGGCACTGAAACCATGACCTCCGGTTTAAAAATATTCCACTTGCCGAGAGCTTTGTTGATAAAATAGCGGAGCATTGCTTCGGTCACGCGGTAGTCGGCGATGACGCCATCTTTCATCGGACGATAGGCGATGATGTTGTCGGGTGTGCGACCAATCATGTCTTTGGCTTCAGAGCCGACGGCGAGGACTTTGTGATCTTGTTCGGAGACAGCTACGACCGAAGGCTCGTTGAGTACGATGCCCTTACCCGGCAAAAAAACAAGCGTATTCGCCGTGCCGAGGTCAATGCCGAGTTTGGGGGAGAAGAAGGACATTTTGTGCGAGATGTTAGCCGTGGATGTATACAAGCGCATTATACGCAGTTTGGCGGTTTTTACAAATTTTTTCACGTTTTACACAGAAAAAATATGATCTGGTGAAATATGATAAGACCTATCAGGTTCCGGCACTTTTTCTACATGAGAATGAAAGCACTTTTTTATCGAAAATATGGCTTACTTTCGTCAAGGGAAAGCTGTCTATTCTCATGTAGAAAAAGTGATAAAAAAGGAGAAACTACGACGACATGGATTAGATTAATGGATAAGATTAAGAGATTAAAATGGGAACTTGAAAAATATAGCGTATATGCTATAGTAGTATCATGTCAAAAAAAATCTCATCCACTCGCACATCCACCTCCCTCACCCATATTGGCTCGCTTATCGCCAAGCTTCGTGAAGACCGCGGGCTTACCCAAGCCGAACTCGGCAGGAAAATCGCCTCGACTCAGAGTGTCATTGCCCGCATTGAAAAAGGCCAGCAGAACCTTTCGACGAAAACTCTCGCTCGTTTGAGCAGAGCTTTGAACCGCGAAATCATCAGCTTATCGAAAAGCGGCGGCGTGAACTTCCGGATCGAAGGCGGCCGTAAGCTCAAAGGAGAAATCACCGTGCGCACGTCGAAGAATGGTGCCTTGGGCGTGATGTGTGCTTCCCTTTTAAACAAAGGTACGACGACCATTAAGAACGCGCCGCGGATCGAAGAGATTTTCCGCATGATCGAGACGCTCCGATCTATCGGCGTTCTGGTGGATTGGAAAAAAAGTGACCTCGTCATCACGCCGCCGGCGAAATTCGACCTTTCCCGCGGCGACTATTATTCCGCTCCGCGTACTCGCGGTGACATCATGCTCATCGGCCCACTTATCCATTCTTTTAAAAATTTCAAAGTCAACCAGCCTGACGGCTGTCGCCTCGGAAGCCGCACCGTCAAGCCGTATTTTTATGCGCTCGAAAAGCTCGGAGTAAAAATAGAGACAAGCTCGAAACATTATCACATCAGCCACAGTGGACTAGGAAAAAATAACCGCAGTGGAAGTGGCCTGAAAAAAAATCAGACCATCGTCATGTACGAAGCTGGCGACACCGTCACCGAGACGGTTCTCATGGCCGCCGCTTTGATCCCCGGCACGACGACCATCAAATTCGCTTCAGCCAATTATCAGGTGCAGGATGTCTGCTTTTTCCTCGAACAAGCCGGGGTGAAAATCGAAGGCATCGGCACATCCACGATGATTGTGCATGGCGTTGAGAAAATAGAAGCCAACACACATATAAAAACTGGTACGAAAAGCAATGTTGGCCGCAATTGCGACATTGAATACGCCCTCGGCGAAGACCCAATCGAAGCTATGTCACTTATCACTGCGGCTATCGTCACGACGTCGTCCATCACCATCAAGCGTTGTCCGATTGATTTCTTGGAGTTGGAACTTTTGAAGTTGGAAAAAATGGGTTTCAAATATAAAATCCTGAAACGCTACAAAGGTGAAAACGGTCGCGTCAATCTTGTTGACATCCAAACATTCCCTTCGCGACTTGTTGCCCTCGAAGAAAAAATCCATTCCCAACCCTATCCGGGCATCAATATGGACAACTTGCCTTTTTTCGCTTTGATTGGTGCTTTCGCACGAGGCGAAACATTCATCCATGATTGGACATACGAGGAACGAGCTATTTATTATAAGGAACTCGACCGTCTCGGCATAGAGTCTATCCTCGCCGATCCGCATCGCTTTTATGTCAAGGGTCCCGCCACACTTAAGCCCTCCGAAATCATCTGCCCCCCAGCTCTGCGTCCGTCGGTCATCATCATGCTCGGTATGCTCGCCGCTCCTGGTGTTTCCGTCCTGCGTAATGTCTACAATATCAACCGCGGCTACGAGGATTTGGCACTGCGGCTCAATGCCATCGGGGCACAGATAGAGACGTTTCGGGATTTATAAAATAGAAAGTGGACATACTATCAGAAATATATATCCTATAAACTTATCGTCAATGTGGTGTCGAGAGCCTTAGCCACACGTTGCAAAAAAGAAAACGTCGGATTATAACTGCCCGATTCCAGACGAGAAATAGCGGACTGGCGGGTATGCATCTTTTTTGCCAGATCTTTTTGGGTCATACCTTTTGCAAGACGCTTCCGGATAATGGCGCGTTTGAGCTCATATTGCGGAGTTAGAGCGTCAAAACCCTTTTTAATGAAAATATAGATGATCCTAATGCGTTTGATGCGTAGTTCGAACAATCCTTTTCCGAGCGGTTTACTCGAAGGCATTCCAAGATTATTTTCATGCTCACATCATACACATCGTCAATCAAGAAACCGTAAAGAAAAGTTAAAATTTCGATAAAATTTTTGAAATCAAAAAGACGCTAAACACATGGTAAAATCCAAAAAAGTGCTATACTTTTGAATCATGAATATCATCGAAGTCATCCCCGTAGCCAAAGGCCTAAAAACCGAAACTCTGTCCTATTTTGGGCCGGAAACGCTTGTTTTGGGCTCAGTGGTGTCGGTGCCTCTGCGCAAGAAAACCGTCCAAGGCATCGTAACCACTGTCCGACTGGCCCGCGAGATAAAAAGTGACATCAAGCAGGCTGATTTCTCTTTGAAAAAGATTTCCGTACTGAAAGATAAAGGCAAAAATAATCGTCAATTCTTTCTGAAAGAATTCATAGAAACGGCCCAGTCGGCGGCGATCTATTATGTCGCTTCGACGGGCAGTGTTCTTGATGCTCTGGTGCCCGATGTCATTTTAAAAAAATCCGCCAGTCTTGCCACGCCACGCACAGCTATGATTGCGGAAAAAATGGAGAAAATATCCAACTCCGAAAATGATTCATCAAAAAATAAAGAAAGTAAAGTGATTGTTCCACCCAAGAACCTCCATGAAGTCCGCGTCATCCAGGGTGACGACGAAGAACGATACGGTTCCTATCGCAGTCTGATCCGTCAGGAATTTGCCCAGAAAAAATCAGTGCTTATCCTTTTGCCAACCGTCGAAGATGCATTGCGGGCATTCGGCCTTCTCGAGAAAGGCATCGAAGATTACGCATATCTTCTGCACAATTCCCTGCCGGTGAAAAAGCTCATCGAAACATGGAATGCAACCGTGACACACGAACATCCCGTCGTCATCATAGCTACCGGATCATTCTTGTGCATTCCTCGATTTGATATCGGCACGGTAGTCGTGGAAAAGGAATCTTCCCGCGGCTGGAAAAGCCAACGACGGCCGTATCTCGATATCCGAACCGTCGCTGAACTGTTCACTCGCAAATATGGCATACCGCTCATCATAGGCGACACCCTCCTGCGCACCGAAACTCTCTGGCGCGAAGCGGAAGGAGAAATCCTGCAGTCGGCTCCCTTCAAATTCCGCTCTCTTGGAACGGCACGAGAAACGCTCGTAGATATGCGCCAGTATAAGACCGCCGAAGATCCCGCCGACCGTTTCCGCGTGCTTTCCGATGAAGTGGAAAAGCTCATCCGTCACAACAAAGAGAACAATCAATTCATGATTATCCTGGCTACTCGCCGCGGCATCTCGCCATCAGTCATTTGTGCCGACTGTCAGACCATCGTCACCTGTACCAATTGCAGTGCTCCCATAGTCCTGCATAAAGCGCCTCCTACCATGGCGGTAAACCTGGAAAACAAAAGTGCCACACATACTGCCAAGAATTTCTTCATGTGCCACCGTTGTGGTGCTCGCCGACCGGCAGATGAGAACTGTAAGCTGTGCGGCGGCTGGCGTTTGACGGCTCTCGGCATCGGCATTGATCTCGTGTCAGAAAAAATCCATGAGAAATTCCCTGACATCATCGTCAGCCGGATAGATTCCGACACCACCCCAACCGAGAAACAAGCCCGTGCCGCTATTGACCATTTCAAGACCCATCCCGGCAGTATTCTCCTCGGTACCGAAATGATGTTGCTCTATGCCAATAAAAAAGTAGATAATGCCGCCGTCATTTCCCTCGATTCACTTTTTTCCATTCCCGATTTCCGCATTCAGGAAAAAATCATTCATACGCTCTTGACTATCCGATCGCTTACCTTGCGCGAGCTCGTCATCCAGACGCGACGGGCCGAAGAAAAAATCTTTGAACATGCTTTGAAGGGCAACCTGAACGATTTCTACCGAAGCTCCATTGATGAACGAAAAATGTGGAATTATCCGCCGTTTACCACTCTGATAAAAATCACTCTCGAGGGTGACAAAGAAAGCATCGTAGCCGATATGAGCCTGATTCAGAAAAATCTCGAGCCGCACACGGTGGATATCTTTCCCGCTTTTACCCACACGGTCAAAGGTAAATACGTTCTCCACGGCCTCATGCGCATTCCCTCCGGACGTTGGCCGGACCGCGACCTTTCGGACAAGCTCCGTGCTCTGCCTCACCAAACGCGCGTCAACATTGATCCGGACAACCTTTTATAATATAGTGAGATCATCCGCATGAGCAAAAAAAGATTAAAGACAGATCAGTCGAAAATACATGCACCGAAAATCGTCCAGAATGGCGATGCTGTTTTGCGTCAAACGGCTAAAACCATCCCCGTCGAAGACATACCCACCCCGCGGATACAAAAGCTCATTGCCGACATGAAATCGGCTCTCGATCCGGAAAAAGACGGCGTTGCTTTGGCCGCACCGCAGATCGGCGTAGCGCTACGGATATTCATCGTCTCCGGACTTATCCTCGCCGCCGCAGATGAGAAATATACGCTCAACGACATGGTCTTCATCAATCCCGAAATCATCAAAACTTCGCGGGAAAAAGAAGAAGTCGAAGAGGGTTGTCTTTCGGTGCGCTATCTGTATGGCAAAATCAATCGGGCGAAAAAAGTCACTCTTCAGGCTTATGATGAGCGCGGCCACAAGATCGAACGCGGAGCAAGCGGCCTTCTTGCCCAAATTTTCCAGCATGAAACCGACCATCTGAACGGAGTGCTGTTCATTGACCGCGCCAGAAACATTCAGGAAATCCTGCCGGAATACATGGAACGACGAAAATAGCGACAAAAATAAAGTCAAAAAACACACATAAAATACCATGACGAACATTTCCTACGTATTCTTTGGCAGTTCCGCTTTCTCGCTCTATGTTCTTGACGAGCTTGAGAAAGCCGGCGTGCCGCCGACCATCATTGTTACCACACCCGACAAACCCGCCGGCCGCGGTCTCGCCGTGACGCCAACCGGTGTCAAAGTTTGGGCCAATGCTCGCGGTATCCCCGTCCTCGATCCAGCCAAACTTGACGCTACTTTCATTGAAAAATTAAAAAAAGAAGTCAGCGACAAAGAAAATCTCTGCGGCACAAAAATATCCTGCCATATCGTGGCCGCGTACGGAAAAATCATTCCGCAAGCCGTCCTCGATATTCCGCCCCGTGGCACCCTCAACGTTCATCCATCGCTTCTCCCCCTCTATCGTGGCGCTACACCCATCCAGTCGGCCATGCTCGACGATGCCAAAAAGACCGGCGTCACCGTCATGCGTGTTGATGCCCTCTTGGATCACGGTCCGATCGTCGCCCAAAAAGTTGTCACCGTAGATGAATGGCCTACGTATGAAGCCCTCGAAGAAATCCTGGCCCGAGAAGGCGGCCGTCTGCTTGTCGAAATTCTGCCTGATTGGCTCGCGGACACAGCGGAAAAAAAAGTAAAAGAAAAGGAACAGGATCACACCGCCGCCACTTTCACCACAAAGATCATCAAAGAAGATGGGCTTATCGCCGTTGACATGGATGATATGGAGACATTTGCAACGGGATCGGTTGGGAATGAACAAGCCGATAAAGTCGTCATTCCAACCAAGACCCAATATGAAATTTTCCGCAAAATCCAGGCATACCGAGAGTGGCCGACGGCCTACTTTTTCATAGAAAAGAACGATAGTAAAAAAACAACCGGTACACACGCAGACAACAAAAAAATCAGAGTTAAAATAACTTCGGTCGAATGGCGCGACAATCACTTGGTCATCAAGAAAGTCATTCCCGAAGGAAAAAAAGAAACCGATTTTGCCTCATTTATTAGGAACAACAGAGACGTATGAACCAGTCCAATTATTGGCAATGAGTTCAGACCGCGCTGAAAAATAATACAATACCACCCAAAACGTCAGAAGAGAAATGAGAGCGATACAGAGAAATGAATTCACTTTTTGTCTAAGAAAACTGGTAATCGTGCTTGAGGTTTCGGAGATATACATACTGTGTATTATATAGTATATATGATTCTATTCACCACTCGTATCACTATCATCGGTCGTAGCAACATCACCACTATTCTTGCTCCGCCAAATAAAACCTTTGAGAATATTCTTCACCCGAGCACCACTGCGACGCATGAGACTCGTATTCTTTGATTTCTTTGAGGTTATGCTTTGGAAGACTTCATCACGCGCGGCATCAATGGCCATGTAGAGATCCTCACGGTCAGATGTGGCATATATGTCGCTTTCTTTGCCGGCGATTTTGCCGACGATATGTATCTCAGCCGAGAAAATCTCCCCGTGCTTTTGTCGTTCAGTGGTCTTGCCAAGCTCGACCACCACGAACGCCGCCGGATCATGCTCGAGAAATCGAGCAAAGGTCTGGCACCGCTTGTTGATATACTCGCGTATGGCCGGCGTTATGGTAAAACTTTCCCCCGCACTGCCTTTAATTTTTATTTGTATGTCCATACATGTAATCGCGAAACGCAATCGCGCGTTATATTTCTATTATTTATAATTCTATTATTATACCCATTATATATGAAATTATTTCCTCACGCTAGCGTACACATACAGACGGTTGATTTAAGCAGAACTTTCATGTACCATGTGCACGTGGTTCTTTGAATCTCGAACAAACAAATTCCGGGATAGCTCAGCGGTAGAGCAGTCGCCTGTAAACAACTTTTACCTTTTGATATAATTAATCATTATGTCATCAGATAGAAGAAAATACTCCGACCGACGTGAAGCCTTGATAAAGGCCGTAACAAAAAGACGGCGCAAGGTCAAGGCTATGTCAATTGAATACAAAGGAGGTAAATGCCAGAACTGTGGATATAAAAAGTGCCAAGGTGCACTTGAACTTCATCACCTCGACATATCGAAGAAAAGTTTCGGTATAGGTGATAAGGGATATACAAGGTCTTGGGAAAAAGTTAAAGCGGAACTCGATAAATGTATTCTTTTGTGTGCCAATTGCCATCGTGAAGTCGGTGCGGGTATCTTGCAGCTTCCGTGCGAAAACACGGTCGAATAACGAGGAGAAATCGGTGAAACCGAGCATCATCTGCATATGATGCTCGGTAATACCGAGCCGAGCCGAGCACCAGCGATGGTGCTCGGAAGGTGTAGAGACTATCTTTTTTAAGAGTAGCTGGTGTACAGACAAAATACGAAAATCAAAACTGATTTTCCTATTCTGTCTGTACGTCCGCGAAGCACCTCGTCCCTATCATCCGTCAAAATGGCGGATCACGGGAATGATATAGTCCATCCCTTCTAGCAATAGGAGGAGCGATGTAAGCGATTGGTCGCAGGTTCGATCCCTGCTCCCGGAGCACTGAAAATAGCTAGATAAATTAACGGTCTTTTTGAGTAGACCCGAATAGGGTTCGAACCTATGTTGCACTCCAAGGTCGAATTAACCTTTTCTGTATTTGATAAATAGTAGTTATTAGTGTATCTTCTGTTCAGATGCTGGAAATCGACGTGTGTCGACAAAAAACGGCATTGAACATAGACAATAGAACAAACAATGGAAAAGGATACTACATATGAGATCCAAAGAAACATTGACAGAACAGGAAATTCTCGGTCGGCAAGCACTCACATTTGGCAGTCGAGTCATGACAGGCATTGCTTCAAGTAACGTTAGATCTGGTGTTGCCCAGCTTCAAATCGACAGACCTGAAGTCGTGAACAACAGGTGTCGCATATTTAGACAATATCCAATCGGTGTTTGTCTAATCGGTGACCGCGGGGGTTTTGCTATGTCCGTTGGTGCACATATCGAATCCCTCTGGAGCCCTCTTCTGGATATGACTATCTTTTCTCGTATCATTGAAGACGAGAAATGGAATAATATCAATGAGATGGTTGATCTTGTCATTTTTGATGACACTTCAGCCGAGCATACTTTTGCCCTGTTGGAAACACTCCAAGAAATGGTTGGTCATGAACCAACACTTCTCGTGTGTTGTGGAAATGAAGTGCAAATCACGTCTAAGCAGAAGAATACCGTGCTTTGCATTAATGTTTCAGATGCGCTGAAAACAATATTTGACTGGCGCATTAAACGACTTCGGGCACAATGCAATTTTAAGGATTAATTTTATTTACGCTTAACCGCACATACCTACAAGGATGTGCGGTTTTTTTATTTCCCCATCACGCAGGTTCTGACTTGATACAGTCCCGGGAGCATCAAAAAGTGTACAATTAATTATTCTGTGATATCCTCTCATTCAGAAAGAATATGCCTATGAAATATCTAATGTTGTGGCATTATTATGATGCCAATGGGAAATTGCTCAATGCTTCTAGTACTCATTGTGTAGGAACGCTGGAGGAGTTAAATAGCCGACTTCGTGAGGAATGTGAAGCAAACCGGAAAAAGAAGGAACGTGGGGAAGGGCCCGTTATCTGTCAGCAGATTATTGTTGAGCATTAATAGAATTAAACACGAGATACCCTCCGTTTACGGCGGGCATCTTTTTATATAAATATGTGTACGTCTGCACATCGTGAACGTCATCTGAGGTACGCCAACTTCCCCATCCTCTCCATGCTCACCTTCACCAACGGATATATCCGGTACAGTTCGGCAAAGATGTAATCTGGGGGCCTAGATTTTTAATAGTTTTAATGTTATTTTACTTTTAAATATCAACAGCTCTTCTGAACTTTAAAAGGAAATCTATGGCTGATAACATCTCATGTAAACACTGTGGTTACTGTGAATCTGCTCATATACTCGAAGAAGACAATGAACGGATGAACGGTTACGAAGTAACCTTATCTGAATGCAAAACGCGTGAAGGATTTTATCCTGAAAACCTAGAATTAGCAAAAAGGCTGGCTAGAAAAGCCGAGGAA
>CAZQKU010000020.1:0-11740 GCA_964593965.1 uncultured Candidatus Saccharibacteria bacterium
CCTCAACTGCAAGCTGAAAGAGTCAAAACAGGCCGTCGAAAATGTACCTTATGCCGCACTTTTTCTACATGAGAATAGACGACTTTCAATTGACGAAAATAAGCCATATTTTTAACAAAAATATGTTTTCATTCTCAATTAGAAAAAGTGCAGAAAATCGAGGTGCCATGAACTAAAAAATCATTTCGTGCTATACTTCTCCTATGAACATCATCCTCTATACCAAAACCGGCTGTCCATGGTGCAAAGGCGTCCTTGACCTCTTTGCCGAAAAGGGCGTCACATACGAAGAACGCGAAGTGCGCGGCAATCCGGCCTACATGGCGGAGCTCGTGGCCAAGTCCGGCCAGTCCAAAACGCCGACACTCGACATTGATGGTGACATCATCGCCGACAGCGACAGGAATGCCGTGGCGGCGTATTTGAAGGGGAAGGGAGTTTGAGGCTTCTAGCAAAATTTTTTTAATTTTGCTACATACTCCTTAATCAGCCTACTATCTTCGACATCTTTTTCTCTGCCCATCACTCGTTTGAAATCGGGTCTGTACTTTCCAATAGTCATCATGGTCGGGCTGGCCTCGGCAATGCCTTGTGCCAGAACGACAAAATCCGGCCGAATGATTTTTTCTTTCCAGCCGTATGCGGGCAATTTTTCATAGAGCTCGGCGGTGACGAGTATTGACATTTATGACACAGTATGCTATCATAAAAGACGGTTAGAACATTAACTTTATCAGGTTTTTAAGCAGGTGTTCCAAACAATAAATACACCAGTACAGAGAAAGAAATTATGATAATAGTAGGAATAATCATGTTACTTGCTGGTACGGGATTCACAATCTTTACCATCAAAACCAATGATGATAGTTGCCTTGCAATAAGCCTCATCATTAGTATCCTAATTGGCTTATTCGGTATTCTCTTATTTTGTGGGGGAATATATATGGCAATTGCAAGCCACTTCGCGGATGATATTGTGTTAAGCGACGGAAGTTATTATAAGATCCTATCAGTGACAAAAAATCCTGATGATCCGAAAGAACAATACGTCATATATACACAAGGAAAAAATAAGATCAGGGATGTGTGCCTTACAAGCACAAACAGCATTCCAATCGGAATGGTCAGATGGAATTACGCTGATGAGACCTTCATACCTCTGTCAGCCGATACTGTTCCGAAGTAATGAGTTTCCGGTGAGTCTCATTAAACACTTACCAAAGACCCCTTCAGTAGCAAACTGTTGGGGTTTTCCATTTCTACTGCATTTAGTAGTGCTACTGGTTGTAGGATGAATTTAAACCACATCTGTAATCGTCAAGCTATACCGCAATGCCCACAACACAATCAACCCCAAAATAATAAACAAATTCGCGCTCGTCGTATACGCTAGCCCGATAGCGGTGATGATCGGCGCGATGATGTATGCCGCATAGCGGGTGATGCGGAAGGAGCCGAGCAGATCGGCATCGGCTGGCGGCACTTTTTTGAAAAAATAGGCTTCGATCATCACTTCGGCGATGGACGCTCCGATACGCGTGGCAAAAAGGGCGGCCGCCCAGACGATGAGGTTCGCCCCGCTGATGAAGGTCAAGGCACATGTCGTGAGCCCGAGGATAAGAAAGCCAAGGCTCATGATTTTCTTTTCACCCCAGCCGCGGTCGGCGAGTTTGCCGGCAGGGAATTGGAAGATGACGAAGGGCAGAAGCATGATGGTGAGAATAATACCGATCTGATCCCAGCCGAAGCCCACGGTCTGATGTAAATATATCGGCATGTATATGATCATCCAATCGTAGAAAATATTGAGGATGAGATTGGCGGCAAAAAGTTTCGACAAATCGTCATTTTTAAAAACACGCGAGAGAGTAGTGCGAAGCGAGTCGTGATTGTACAACGGATCCTTGAAATGTCGCAGATTTTTATACATCAGAAAAAGCAAAATGAAAAGGATGGCAAAAGCGGCGATGTAGACATTGCGATAATTGGCACCCGTCACTACCGTCGCAACTGCCGTTGACATTGCTCCTGTCGCTCCCAATCCGCCGGTTACGCTCACTATTGTTCCGCCAGCTACCAGTATCGACCCGATAAGCGGCGCCAGTATCCATGCGCTGTTGTTGATGGCCATGTAGAGGCCGCGCACCCCGCCGGTATGTCCTACGTCGGTATATGTTTCGAGATAAACGTCGAGATTGAAGCCGATGAGCGCCACCACCGCGCTCGACAGGACGAAAATAATGGAGATCATCAGGAAGGAATTGGCGGTGATGAAGCCGTAGAACAAGACCATTTGGATGAGGACGAGGACGATTGAAGTGCGATAATTGCCGAAACGTTTGAGGATTTTCTCGATGGAAAAGAGGCCGAGGATAGTGACGATTGAGCCGACCGTATAGAGGATGCCGACTGTCCGTTCGTCGGTAAAGGTCGACAAGAAGCTCGAAGTAACATAGACCGGCAAGACAAGGTGCAGGGTATAGATGAAGCCGATGATGAGGATGCTATAGACGACGCTCGAAGTATGTCGGCCGGATGATGTCTTGATACTGTCGTGATGGCGCATGGGAAAATTATAGCATATCTTCTAGAAAAAATAATTTCAATTCCGATTATTATTTTTCAAGTTCTAGATTGTCAACAGCACCGGTATAACGATCGGCCGTTTTGCAGTCTTCTGCAGGAGGAATTTACTGACTTCGTCGGAGACGTTGGTCTTGACATAGTCAATGTTGATCGGATTCATGCCATGGGTGGAATGCTCGATAGTGTTCTTGATGACAAGCCGCGCTTGATGGAGAAGCTCCTGTGATTCGCGCAGATAGACGAAACCGCGGCTAATGATGTCGGGGGATTTCTTCAAACGGCCGTTCTGGGCGTTCACGATAGCGAAGACAATAAATATACCGTCTTGAGCGAGCATTTGTCGGTCGCGGATGACCACGTCCTGAATGTCACCGACGGAAAATCCGTCCACCATGACGATGCCGGAGGGGGCCTTCTGTTCGAGCTTGACAATTTTTGATGCCGGACTTAGCTTGTTTTTATTTTTTTCATCAGTGCCTTCAGTTACGGCGAGATTTTGGATTTCCACAATGGAACCATTATCTGGAATAATGATGCCTTCCTCGGGAATGTTGTTGGCTTCGCGGGCGATTTCGCCATGGACGCGCAACATATAATGATAGCCGTGAACAGGCATGAAGAATCTCGGATGGATCTTGCGATGGATCCACGCCGTCTCATCGCGGTTGGCATGACCGGATGAGTGCACGTCGGCGATGCGATAGTGAATGATGGATGCACCTTGGCGGGAAAGATTGTCTTTGAGCTTCTGGACGGCGCGTTCGTTGCCCGGCACGATGGATGACGACAACAGCACGGTATCGCGCTTGGTGATTTTTATATATTTATGCGTCTTATTCGACATGCGCATCATAGCGGCGAATTCATCGCCTTGGGCACCGGTGGCAAGGATGATGATGCGCTCCGGTGGAAACATATCAAGCTGTTCGACGGTAATGAGGGTGTCCTTTTTCGGTTTCAAAAGTTCAAGCTTCATGGCGATCTCGATGTTCGTCTTCATGGAGCGACCTTCAACGCAGACTTTCTTGCCGTACTTTTCGGCGTATTCGATGATCTTCATCATACGTTCGAGAAGCGACGCGAAGGTGGCGATGATAAGGCGGCCTTTGGTGTTTTTTATGATTTCCTCGATGTTTTTCCAAACCTGTTTTTCGGGAATGGAGAAGCCGGGGTTCTCGACGTTGGTCGAGTCAGCCATGAGCATGAGGACGTTGCGGCCGGTGAATTTCTTATCATATTCCTCTTCTTCTTTTTCCGTCGGCACGCCGTCAACGTGGTCGAGTTTCAAGTCGCCGGTATGAACGATATCACCGTACGGTGTTTCGACGATGACGCCCATGGCATCGGGAATGGTGTGGGTGACGGCGAAGAATTTAACTTTAAGACTGCCGAGAGTCAGGCTTTCATCTTTTTCGACGATCTTGATATCAAGCGGCTGTTCAAAAGGGAATTCTTCCTGGCGCTTTTTGATGAGCACAGAGGTGAGCAAGCGGGTGTACAGCGGCGGATTGCCGATCCTCGGCATGATATATGGGATGCCACCAATATGGTCGAGGTGACCGTGGGTGACGATAACGGCGCGGATTTTCGACGTGCGTTCTTCGAGATATTTTGTATTTGGCAAAATGTAGTCAATACCCGGCGTGTTCTCATCTTTAAATTGAAAACCGATGTCAATAATAACAATATCATTACCGAACTCTACCGCCGTCATATTCTTGCCGATTTCTTCCACCCCACCGAGTGGTACGATGCGGATCGAGTCGGGCGCGAGTGCAGGCACGGTGTCCTCGACAGACTTATGCATCTGGGTCATGACGGGGCGTACCGGATCGCGGCCTCTGCCGCCACGTGAACCACCGCCTCGGCCTCCACTACGCATTCCGCCGCCGCGTTGGCCGCCATGACCTCCTGTTCTCGGTCCAGCAGGTCTTCCTCTCATCGGTCGTGGAGCAAATGGAGCAGATGAAGCAGATGGCGCTGGTGCGGGAGTATCTGTACGTATATTGGTGTTGTCTGATGGGTTCATGGTGTTATTATTTTTTTTACGATTAGTTTAGTAATGTTAGTTATATTTATTGTTAATTATTTTATTTTTCTTGTTATTTTTTTGTATAATTTTAGTGAGCGAATATCTTCCAAATACTGTCTGTATCTATATACCATTTCGAGACGCCATTCCATCGGTCGCTCGCGTTATCAATGGGATTGACAGTTTCAACTCCTTTGACGTCATGTGGCAGTATATACACAAAATCCGGCGAATACATGAAAGCGGCTGGCACGTCATTCTGAATAATGGTATTGAAAGCGGCATAATCCTGGGCTCGGGTATTCGGGTCGAGATTTGATCGGGCAGAGGTGAGAAGTTGATCGGCTTGACTGTTGACATACATAGCGATATTGAAGCCCGGTGCATTTCTCTGCGATGAATGCCAAAACGGATAGAGGTCGAGATCCCAGCCGACCGATTCGCCAAAGAGCAGGGCGTCGTATTTTCTTGGCACGATGACGCTTTGATTGAGATCACCCGGTTCAAAAATATTCACCGTCACCTTGACGCCGATAGTCGCCCATTGATCACGGATCATATCGGCCACTTGTTTCAAATCTGGTGAATCGGCAGTGGAAATAGAAAAAGCCAACGTGGTGGTGCCGGTCGTTTTGGCATATTTATAGAAAATGTTTTGAGCATTCAAT
The DNA here is from genome assembly GCA_964593965.1 of uncultured Candidatus Saccharibacteria bacterium. Taxonomy (GTDB): domain Bacteria; phylum Patescibacteriota; class Minisyncoccia; order Phycocordibacterales; family PALSA-1337; genus PALSA-1337. Next base: position 5,287 of record CAZQKU010000020.1, read on the forward strand.
GTCCAGCCGTCCTGGATGAGGATTGCTTTGGCTAGGGCGATGTTACCGTTGGGGTTGAAAGGAATTGACGATGGCAGGGCGGGTACAGCTGATATGGTAGATGCGAGTGGTACGGTAACGGTGTTTGTTTGTTTCGTGTTTGTTTTTTTTGAAGTCGTTGAAATCGCAGTTGTTGCGTATATAGAACTTGAACTTACGGAATCTGAGATCACTGGATTTAAACTCGTCGTGCCGATTTCATTGTATGTCGACACAGCGCTGACGGGGATCGGACTGTTGATAGCCACGCCATAATTGTCGAGCACTTGATTGATAATGGCATTTTTGTTGAGAGCAATGTTCAAAGCTTCTCGGACAGCCACATCGGCAAAAATGGGCTGTTGATTTTGGTTGAAAAAGACGCCGAAAACACGAGGCAACGTAGAGATGATCAGTTGTGCTGAAGGTGTTGTCGAAGCGATGTGCACGGTATCGGCTGGGTCGAGACTGGCAATGCTTTCTATCATGCCGCTTTTATACGCAGAAACAGCCGTCGGTTCATCGGCATAGAAATGGATGACGATTTTTGAAATATATGCTTCGCCGCCTTCATAGTCGGAGAATGGTACGAGAGTATAGGCTGTTGGTATGCCGCCCGAATCACGAGTGATACTGCCAAGTTTGTAGGGTCCGGAGCCGACGGGCTCTATGTTGTATTGACTGAAAATGAATTCATCGGTGCTGACATTATTCCAAATATGTTTTGGTAGAATACCAATGGTCGTATTGGAAAGGAAAGGCGCGTATGGTTGTTTCAAAGTGAATTGCACTTGATCGGCCGAGAGCGCCGTGGCGGTAATGCCGGCCCAATTGGCGCCTTGTGGACTTTTCAATGAAGCATTCTGGATTTCACCGATAGTGAAGATGACGTCAGCGGCTGTGACGGGCGTACCGTCGGAAAAACGGGCATCGGCCTTCAGAGTGAATGTATAGGTCAGACCATCAGTCGAAACAGTATAGCTTTGGGCAAGGTCGGGCACAAGCACGCTGTTTTCATATTTCATCAGGCCGGAATACAAAAGCGCGGTGAGATCTTGGTCGGTGTCGCTGAAAGCCAGGACGGGGTTTACGAGGCGCGGTAAGCCCACCACGCCTTCATCAAGCTGGCCGCCCTGTGTCGGCACCGGCACGAGAAAAAGCTCATTGACCATAGTAACGAGAGCGATGGCAGAGACGAGCAGGACAATACACAGTATACCAAAAATGACTTTTTCGGTAGCGGAAAAATGCTTCAATAGAGCAAGGATTTTGTCACTGCCTTTGATGCGGAATTCTTTTTCTGGTTTTTGTTCGGGGTTCACAGTAGTTGCGTTGAAGTAATAGTTGCAGTAATTTTTAAGAAATCAATTCGTCTTTATTCTGTGTCGATTGTGTATCGAAATGATATCTTATGTATTTTTTGGACACGGATATTTTCTTGGTAGAAAATTCCTCGTGGTCGCCTCGTCAGGCGACCAATGTCCTCAAAATACATAAGATATCATTTCGATATATACATAGAATAAAAATAAATTAGATTAATTATAAATTTTTTAAAATTTCTAAAAATAATAAAGAAAATAAGGATATGCTGAATTAAAAATCAAGGAATAATCAAATCAGGATAGAACAGGGATGTGCTGACGAAAGACAAAAATAATACAAGAACATACAAGAAACCGAAAACTAGTAGATCAAATTGATCAACGCCGAAAGGGCAAAAAGGATGCCTACGACGATGGTGATGATGAAGAGCGTTTTCTCGAAGCCACGGCGGGTGTGATGCGCCGAACTAAATGCGTCATTTCCCCCGAATGCTCCACCCATGGCGGCGCCCGTCTGTTGCAGGAGAACAGACGCAATCAGGACGATTGAGAGGAAAATCTGCACATACGGCAGAACAGAGGGAATTGCCTTCATGGGGACAGTATAGCATGCTTTCGAAAATGTGCAAATTACATTTTTTCTTCCGTTCCTCTTGCCTTTTTTAGCACAATACGCTATAGTATTCGGCACTATGTCTCAAGATAAACTGATTATATTAAAGAACAAAGAAAGCGGTGACGTCTATTTTTCCCGTAAGAACCGCAAGACCGTCGAGAAGAAAATCGAGCTGAAGAAATACAGCTCACGTCTGCGCAAACATGTCGCTTTCAAGGAGGCTAAGAAATAGAGGCTTAGAATAAAGACACATAGCTGTGCCACAAGGCTCTTCTCGGAGCCTTTGGTTTGTAGTATAGTAAACGAGCGCCATTATCGATAAATAAATATAGGTGCTGGTAGTTTCCTTGTGTCTTTGAAGGGCGATTAGTTAAGTGGCATAACTGCGGTCTCCAAAACCGCTGTCCGAGGTTCGATTCCTCGATCGCCCGCAAGAGAATATTTTGTCATCATTGTACGAAGTGCTGATTAATGGTATAAACCAATCAGTTAGTAGTCCTTTTAAACTTTCAACAACTGGAGGTATCGGTGAATATACAATTGAGACAGCCTGAACATAATCAATGGCCTCTCGTGCGCTTTATCGCGCCAGCCTATCCGGAAGTAAATATTGTGGAGAATCTCATGCAAGACGGTGACTTTCCCCATTCATTATCTCGTGACTGGTTGGCGTCATTCGAAATATGGATGGCTCCGTGACGCAATGAGATATGGCGGTCATCACATTCTTGTCAAGTGGTTCAAGAAGCGCGCTGGCAGGCGTCTTATTCCCGAGTTGGAACGTTACATTAAGATGAAGACCGGTTAGGCATTTGGTTTACAACCATATTTGTTCGCTGAGGCGAGCTTGTACGGTTTTTATTTTTATAGCATATCATGTACAATTACGTATGTAGACGTTTAGTTTAATGTTTAGTTTAATGATGACCAATGGAATTTTCTATGGAACCTACTATTTTAACCTCCCCAATTTCTCCGACTCCGACTCCAGCACCAGTAGCGACTCTCTCTGCTTCTGGTATTTGCCCAGTCTGCCATCAGCCCGTCTTGCCACAGTACTATTTTTGTCCGAATTGCGGGGCAAAGCTCAACCCGGTACCACTATCCACGACGCGGACCGCTCAAGCCAAGCTCTATGCTCACAGCATCATTCTACCCATGCTTGCTTTCTTTACCGCTTCGAAATGGCAGGGTATACATTATTTTAAATCATCCGACCCGAAGACAAAGCAGATCGGTCTCATCGCTTGTATTCTCGTTACTCTTTCCACTGTTCTTCTCGTCTGGTATACCATCGTTTGGACACAGCAGGAAATAGCGTCGCAGGTCAACAGCATCAATGCCGACATGAGCGCGGCGGGGTAGTTTGGTAGGATTACGTTACGGTAGAAACTGCTTAAACCACATCATTATTTTACCGTAGCCGCGCTTGATGATAATACCGCTCGAGCCGATGATGGCAGTATCTTCATCGGCGTTCATGCCGAGGATGCAGAGGCCATAGGCGACTGCCCAGGTGGCGTCACGGAACGACTGGCGACCAAGACCGAGTGTACGCTCAAGCGATCCGTCCTGTACCCGTTCATGGACTTTTTCTTGATCGCCAAAATTAACCCGACCGACTTTTGACGGCAGACGCAGAGCCACTCGAGCCAAATCTTCAATAGTGCCAAGGCCAGCTCCGCCACCGGTGATGATAATACCCGCAGGTAGGAGGCCGCTCCGGCCGATTTTCTTCAAATGGGCGTCAATGAGTTCAAAAATATCCGATAAACGCGCTTCGATGATTTCTTCGAGCTTTTTGCGCGGATATGAACTGCCGGTGATGACGCCGATCTTGATCTGTTCCGCTTCTTCGAGTGGCACTTTCAGTCCGAGAGCGATGTCGTTGGTAATATCTGTCGAGCCGATGGGGAAGACTTCGAGCGACACTGGCATGTTGTTCTCGAAGACGGCGATGGATACAGTCTCTGCACCGATATTGGCAAGAACACAGCCGGCGATTTTCTGCGTTTTTGACAGCGTCACGAGGCTCGCCGCAATGGGTGCCGCCATGACATCTTGGACGGTTACACCCGCTTCTTCGACCGCTTGGATAAGGTCATTCAAATGATGTTCGAGGCAGGTGATAAAGAGCATCCGCACTTCAAGCTTATTGGCCTTCATACCCTCAGGATCGCCGAGCACCGCTTTGCCGTCAATTTTATATGAAAGAGTGATTTCATGGAGGATTTTTCTGTTGATGATGGCCGCTGGCGAAATGTCTTTCTGGCATTGCTCTTTGAGCTTCTCGATATCGAGGGCGGTGATCTCGGTGTCGGCTTTGGTCACGATAACCGAACTTGTTGAAACAATACTGCCGAGGCCGATGCCGCCGACAGAAATGAAAGCCCGCTTGACCTTGACCTCCGCTCGCTTTTCCGCTTCAGCAATGGCGGCGCGGACGCTTCGGGCAACGTCACGAACGTTCGTTATATAGCCATGTCGCAGGCCCTTCGATTCAGCCATGCCCATGCCGAGGATTTTTGGGAAGTTGGGGTTGGGCTGACGACCCGTATTTCCCGGGATTCCGCCGAAGCCGTTGCCGTTAGGATTTTTTTTATTTTCCGGCTTTTGTCCGTGCCTTCCATTCCTGCTACCGTGTTCATCAGGTGCTTCAGCAATAACCACCTTGACGTGGTATGTACCGATATCAATGCCGGTGATGATTGAACGTGACATGTGTAATGTGAAATGTAAAGCGAGAGCCGACATTCACATTCAAAAAAATTAGATTTTGAATTGCTTCCTGAATCGGCTTTCTATACGCTCCATTGTACTACTATGATCGAAACCTTTCAAATGAACCAAACCGTGGATAAATAAAAAGAGCAGAAAATTGTCGGGTGTTCGGCAGAATTTTTTTGCTTCGGTGCGGGCGGCAGACTTACAAATGTACATTTCGCCAGCCTCCGCGGAAAAAGGAAAGCTCAAAATGTCCGTCGGCGTATCAATACCGCGATATATTCGATTCAATTTCCTGATGTATGCCGCTGAAACAAATGCAAGAGAAAGGTCATAGTCTTTACCCAAGACGGCGTTTTTTATGGTATTAAATTGTGCTTCAGAAATTGTATTCTTCAAGGGAACGGGCAATAAAAAATGATGAGCGAATTAGCGAGAGAATCGCGTCGGCTTCTCCGGCATTTTGCCGAGCTTGATGAGCTCTTGGATCTCTGCTTTATGCTTGATCGAAGCGATGGTTTTCATCTTGACCTTGTACGGAGAAAGGGTTCGCGAATGGTAGCGCACCCCTCGCACCCGCGGCAAAACGCCGCTTCCCTGGACCTTTTTGGTGAAGCGTCGTATGACGTTCAGGGTATTTTCGTTCGGATTCCGGTTAACTTCTACGTTTATCATGGGGGATATAGTAGCATAGCAGTCATATTTCTGCAACAATCTCCTTGTAGCTAGTAATAATCTTGCATATAAAATAAAAAGACCGGAAACCCTTGCAGATTTCCGGTCGTCGCTCTTATTCAATGGCCCGCTTGACACTATCTAGAAACATAACCGCATTGTGTGCGCTGGCTTGGAATTCATTCACCGTCGCAAATGACAGAGGTTTTTCGCCACCGCCCAATAGGATGCTTCTGAACGTGCCATCCTTTTCGCTCGTGACGTACGTGATTCTGACAATTTCTGCCGGGGTTGCTGTTGGTGAAAGTCGGTATAGTATCGCCTTCACAAATGCTCCTTTTCCTCCCATGGCTATTCTTTCAGAAGAGTGGACTACCATTCCAAGGTGGATTACCATTCCAAGATTGTCTGCAATTCTTGGAATTGTATAATAAGCCGAAGTATGACCTTCGTGAAAAATGAGGCTATCTTCGACTCCGGGAAGGTAAAAGCTAAAGTGGATGAACCAGGGAATGTCCAGATCCGTCTCTTTGGCATCGAGTGATACAAGGAAGTTTGGAATACGTGCAAGTAAAACCGGCCCGGCGATAGTATGTATTTTATTCATGATGTAATCAAAGTTCTCCTGCGAGGGAGAATAAGTTAAATATGTATAAAAGTCAATTTTTTTACGTATTTTTTACGTATTTATCCACGAAAGAAATCACTACTCCTATGAAATAAAATTTTGATAAAGTTTTTGTGATTTCCTATCTTGTAAATATCAGAAGTATAGTTCATCATTCCTCATACTATATGGATAAAACTGAAATCAAAAATTTTCTCGAATCCTTTACCGAAAAATTATCGCGGACTATTGTCATTATTGATTTCAGCAATGTTGAAAAGTGGAAAGAAAGCCTGAATTGGAAGATCGGTATACAAGAGTTAGCCGTAGTAGCAAAACACTTTTCAAAAGGTGATAGAGATTTGAGGAGATTCTATTATGGTTCGGATTACGGCAGTAATAATAAATCCATCACGCTTACTTTTTGGTCTCAGGGTATTCTTGATCGGGCAAAAATGAACGGATTTGAAGTGGTAACGAAGAGAGTCA
>CAZQKU010000021.1:0-2628 GCA_964593965.1 uncultured Candidatus Saccharibacteria bacterium
TGGGTAATGTGATATTTACCATGTATAGATTAACCATTGAAGCTCCGCCTGCATGATGCGTTTCAATTGACCTGATTGGTTTCAGATTGAGATTATCTGCTACTTTCTTTGTAATAGCTGAATGTGTCGCACCGGTATCCCAAATAGCCGCGTATTGTTGTATATTATTTTCGTTTGCTTTTGCTTCTTCAAAAGTCATTGGCAAAGATATACCCACTTTTGTTGTGAGCACATCTACACAACCACTATAGGTAATAGTGAAAGCATGATGCATATAAAATGAGAATACATTAAGAAGTCAGAAGAAATTCAAAGAAATGAAAATGATACTCTCGAAGGAAAATATTGAGTATACGCTTCTTTACCGGCAATACATTGCTGGATCGCAAATGTTCCCAATTCAAACTTTTTTTGACCTTTGATGTACGCATCCATAAGAGTATCGTATACACCCTCGACTTTCCGATTTTTGATAATGAGAAACTTGCCATCGTATTTTTTGACAAGTTTTTCTTGATTCGCTTTGAAGTATTTGAGTTCTTTGTAAAGAGTAGTATTCATAATTGAGAGTGTAGCATATTTATAATCCTTCACTCAACTTTACCCGTATTTTCCCGAGGATTTCATCTCGTACCTCCGTATTTTCTTTCAAAAACTGTCGCGTGGCATCATAACCACGGCCGAGTTTTATCGGTTCACCGGTTTTTGTCACCTCGCCTGTTTTTGCATCTTTCTCCACGGCCGTATATTCATACGAGCTTCCCGTCTTCCTGATCAATTCCATCTTCTCGCCGAGAGCAATGATTTCACCTTCCTGAGAAATACCCTCGTTGTACATGAGGTCGAATTCGGTCTGGCGGAATGGCGCGGCTACTTTATTTTTCACTACTTTGACCCGGACACGACCACCCATGACTTCTTCACCTTTCTTTATCTGGGCAATGCGGCGGATGTCGAGACGAACGGAAGTGTAAAATTTCAATGCTTTGCCGCCGGGCGTCGTCTCTGGATTACCGAACATGACGCCGATTTGCATGCGGATTTGGTTGATAAAAATGACGACCGTTTTCGACTTTGCTACGATGGCGGTCAGTTTGCGCAGGGCTTGAGACATGAGCCGAGCCTGCTTGCCGACGTGATACGCGCCCATGTCACCCTCTATCTCATCTTTTGGTGTCAGAGCGGCCACGGAATCAATGACAATAACGTCCATTTTGCCCGATCGCACCAGTGATTCAACGATCTCAAGCGCCTGCTCACCAGTATCCGGCTGGGAAATGAGAAGCTCATCCGTACGCACGCCGATGCGTTTGGCATAATCGGGATCCATGGCATGTTCCGCATCAATGAAAGCGCAAATGCCGCTCGTTTTCTGGGCTTCGGCAATGATATGGAGGGCCAAGGTCGTCTTGCCGCTCGATTCCGGCCCAAAAATCTCAATGATACGTCCACGTGGTATGCCGCCGACGCCGAGCGCCGCGTCGAGGCCGATCGAACCGGTCGGTATGGCGTTGACGCTTACTTTCGGCTTGTCACCGAGCTTCATGATGGACTCGTCGCCGAATTTCATTCTGATGGCATCGAGGGTGTCGCTAATGTTCTCCGATGGATCCTTGCGAGCTTCGTGGACGTCTTTTCCATGTCTTTCTTCCTTTCCTTGCTTTTTTCCTGCAAGTTCGTCTTTTTTTACCTCTTCCACCGATTCTTCAATTTTTTCTTTTGTTTTTTTTGCCATGTTTTTATTCTTTAATATGTTGATTATAACCTACTCTCGATATACATGCTAATAATGAATTTATGATACTGTTAGTTTAGCAAACATCGATAAAATCTCTATAAAGAAAGGTTAAAATTTCGATGAAATTTCTATAATATCTCTATCAGAATTTTAAAATAATTTTAGAGAAAATTGAGCAAAAAAATCGGAGAAAAAATGTAAGTATATTATTACTCTGTGGTATACACAATTTCAAAATTCATCTGCGTTGTTCTGCCGAACCGATCCTGCCCTTGCATGGTTTCAACATTATATCCAGGGAAAAGCAAAAGTGTTTGAGAAAAATTGCCCTGTGGATCAATGACAATCGGCCTGCCATCCAAGATAAGGGAGTTCACTCTTTTAGCAATGCCGGCAATGATGATGGTTGAAGTCGAAACATTGGCGTAGATGATGTTACCACTCGATCCGCCTGATGGACTGGTGACTGTTATGCTCGGCCCATCAATAAGACCCGATGAAGCAAAATAGGCATAGCCGGCAATGATAGCCACCACGATTATGATACTGCCGGCAGTCAGCAGGCGTTTTGTTGTTTCGCGAGTCATCATAATAATTAATTATATGTTGGTATCAGTATCAACAGCGTCGCTCGTTTCAGACTTTGCCGCTGAATCGGCTTTTTCAACATGTTCAACAGCGGTATCCGCCTGATGATCAGTCGTGCCGCGTGCCCCGAATACTTCCCGCGGTTTCGATCCATTAGCCGGTCCGATGACGCCACGCTCTTCGAGCATGTCCATAAGCTTGGCCGCCCGAGAATAGCCGATGCCGAGCTTACGCTGAATGTATGATGTCGAAGCTTTGCCGGCCGATACGACTGCTTCGCGGGCGCCTTCGTACATTTCATC
>CAZQKU010000021.1:2728-3985 GCA_964593965.1 uncultured Candidatus Saccharibacteria bacterium
ATTTCCCCCATAATCTCATCCTTATATTCATTGGCCAAATAGCGCACCACTTTTTTCACTTCTGTTTCCGATATGAAAGCCGACTGTAGACGCACAGGCTTGGACATTTCACCGCCGAGATAGAGCATATCGCCAGAGCCGAGGAGTTTCTCTGCACCCGGCATGTCGAGAATGGTGCGTGAGTCTATCTGCGAAGAGACTTGTAGAGCTACACGGGTAGGGATGTTCGCCTTGATCAGGCCGGTAATGACATTGACCGACGGACGCTGGGTCGAAATGATAAGGTGAATACCGACTGCTCGGCTCATCTGGGCGAGGCGGACGATAGCACTCTCAAGCTCACGCGGATACATTTGCATAATATCGGCCAATTCATCAATGACGACAGCGATATAGGGCATTGATTCGGGGATGTCGTCGCTTTTTACCCCCTCATCTTTTTCTTTACCTTTGCCGCCATTTTTTCCGGCTTTCTCCATCGCTTTGCTCATAAAAGCCGCCACCGTCTTGTGATATGAATCAATATCGCGCACTTTGGACTTTTCCAGGACATCGTAACGGCGACTCATTTCTTTGCCTGCCCACTTAAGAGCGAGGATAGCGCGTTTCGGATCGGTGATGACCGGCGTCAAAAGATGAGGAATACTATTATAGAGGGTCAGCTCGACCCGCTTCGGGTCAATCATGATGAATTTTAGATTCTCGGGCGAATTGCGGAACAGCAGGGAAGTGATGATGGCGTGGATGGTCACTGACTTACCCGAACCGGTCGCGCCGGCGATGAGCATGTGCGGCGCTTTGCCGAGGTTGGTGAAATATGATTTGCCGGTCACACCTTTGCCGAGGGAGACGATGAGTGGCTTGTCAGATTGCTGGAATTCCGGCGCGGCGAGAAGGGTGGCGAGACCAACGGTGGTTTTTGTAGAGTTTGGGATTTCGATGCCGACAAGCGACTTACCCGGAATAGGAGCTTCGATGCGGATGGGGTGGGCCGCCAGAGCAAGAGCGAGGTCATTATTGAGCGAGACGATTCGTGAGAGTTTGACACCTTCGGCCGGTTTGAGCGCGTATCTGGTAACCGACGGCCCGATAGAAATCTCATCCATCTCGACATTGATGCCGAAATTTTGCAGAGTTCTCTTAATGATGTTGGCGTTGGCTTTGATGTCACCCGTTTCCGGCCGGCCACGGTCGGTTTCAAGAAGCGACAGGGGAGGTGGGTTGAACGGCTTCATGGATGCGGCGCCCCAGACGTAG
>CAZQKU010000021.1:4085-11188 GCA_964593965.1 uncultured Candidatus Saccharibacteria bacterium
GCCAGCACCGCCTGCATGGTTTCGGTTTTTATTTCACCAAAGAGGCGTTTGTCGGCGCTGTTTCTATCTTTTTTGTTTTTCTTATCATTTTCTTTGTGCGCCATAGCCTTAATTATAGCACAACTTATATTTAGATTTTATACAGATGTATGTTACAATAGGCGTATGAATGTGGAAATTACGACAAAAAAGAAAGAGATAGCCGAGATTGCCCATAAATACGACCTTGATATGGTTGTGCTTTTTGGTTCACAAGCTACTGGTCGGACGCATCCGAAGAGTGATATAGATATCGGCTATACCTCTTCGCAGTCTATTGAGTTAGACACTCGATTCGAAGTCGGCAATGATATCTCAAAGTTGTTATCTCGGGATGATATAGAATTGGTTGATCTTCGGCGGGTCTCCCCACTCATGAAGAAGATTGTTTCCGATGAAGGTATTGTTCTCTATGAGCAAAGGCCGGGAATGTTTATAGCATTCTGTATATATGCTTTCAAACTGTATGTTGAAACAGAATTTCTTCGTCAATTACGGTACGAATCATTGAAACATTTTATCTATGGAACACCTCGATAACACCTATAAGATTGTTATAAGCAAGCTTGAGCTGATGCAAAGCTATTGTGAACAGCTCACCCCTTTGCTCGTACCTTCTGATGCGGATATTCTTGTCAACAGGACATCTGTGGCTGCCATTGAGCGTTATTTTCAATTGATTGTTGATGCCGCTATTGATATAAACACTGCTATCATAAAGAAAGAAAATATTCAGACACCCGATGATTATCAAGGTACATTTAAGATCATGGCTCGATGTGGAGCTTTACCTGATGATTTGGCTACTGCTATTGGTCCGTCAGTTGGTTTGCGTAATGCCCTTGTACACGTATATGAAAAACTCGATCCAGCACGAGTAGTCCATGATATAAAACGCAATATTAATCAATACGAACAATACATGAGACACATATTAGAATATATTGAGAGTAAAAAGTAGCGATCTCACTTTCTTTACAATCATCTGTAGCCGTATCCGAATAGTTTCGCCGCTTTACTTTGTGCCAGCGTCCTTTATAATAGGGAATGTCTTTTATTGACTTTTACTATTTTTTTTCGATTTTTTATAAAGGACATAATTTTTATATAAAAGACTTTTTATGGGACAAGAAATACAGCCACACAACTCACACAACGGCGATGATGACAACCAGCCTCATCATAATGATGATAACAATAATGGCCAGAAAATGACCGGCTACGACATTTGGCAATCCATCGGCTTTTTCTCCGGCGATGAATTGATGTCCTTTATATTTAAGAAGACCGAGAAAATCGCTTCAGCTCTCTATCTCATCTCGAGCTTGCTCAAGGACACCGAGCCGATCAAATGGGAGCTTCGCGAGAAGGGTATCAATCTTTTGCTCTCGACGATTGCCGCCAACAATAGCGAGCCGATCGACAAGAACGCCGTCATCCAATCCTTCTTCACCGATAGCCTCGAGACCCTTTCTTTGCTCAATGTGGCCTTTCTTTCCGGTCTTATTTCTGACATGAATCATGCGGTCATTGTTCGCGAGCTGGAAGCGGTTGTCTCTCTGCTTAAGACAAAAGTTTTTGAAGGTGCCGCCAAAGCCGGCTACATTCTTTCCGATTCGTTCTTTCGGACAGATCAATCGCTATCAAGGACAACAGATGTATCAAGAGTAGATGCAAGAGAAGATCTGCGGCCGATTACGAATACTCCACATAATAATCAGAAAAATACTCTCAAAGCTGACTATACTACAGATAAAGGACAAAAAGAAAAGCCGCCAGTGTCTAGAGAGCGTGGCGTAAAGGTAGCCGTAAAGGACAAAAAGGACGGCAGAAAAGCCGCCATCATCGGCCTGCTCAAGAAAAAGTCCCATCTGACCATAAAGGACTTTTCTGAAGCCATCCGCGGATGTAGCGAAAAGACCATTCAAAGGGAGCTTCTTGATCTCGTAGCTAAAGGGGTGGTGGAAAAAGAAGGCGAACGCCGTTGGAGCCGGTATTCGCTGGCCTAGCTTATTGCCCGCTTACAAGTTGACATAAAATTGCCTCTGCGATAGTATTACCTATACGGCTTAATGGGGCATGTTTCGCTATGTTTTGGCGTATTTTCGCCTCAACATAAGCTTAAAATGACGAGTTATCCACATTTGGCCTTGCGTCCCGTTTGCAGGTGTTTGGCATGGCGGTGTATAATAGCCGCTATCCGATACGAGTGCCCTTTGACAACCATATTTATTCGGACTTTTAGTTAGAATATTTCATTCGAAATATATTCCTTTTCCGCACGTCTTTATACGTACACAGTCGCATGTCCGCACTCGGTCTAACATTCATCAACTAGCTTCCCGAGGCTCGCGTCGAAATTAGGGAGCAGGGAAGGTAGTGAAATTATTAGCAGTTCAGTATTATCAGTAAGTTCGCTTTATTAATAATTTATAAATTTATCAAATATATGAAGAAAGCTTTAATCGCAAGTCTTGCGACATCAGCCCTCGTCATTGGCGCGTTTGCTATGAGCGCTAGTGCATACGTCTTCTCAAACTACCTTTCAGTTGGTAGCACGGGTAACGACGTTGTCGCTCTCCAGTCATTCCTCGTTTCAAAGGGATTCCTCACGATGCCAGCAGGTGTCGCTGAAGGATACTTCGGTAGCCTCACAAAGGCCGCCGTTGTCGCTTATCAGGCTAGTGTAGGTCTACCTTCGACAGGTTATGTCGGTCCTATGACTGTCAAGGTATTGAATGCAGGTGGTTCGACAGCTTCGACTGGCGCCGCAACATGCCCAGCAGGCTACAGCTGTGCTCCAACGACTCCGGTTACATTCGCCTGCCCATCAGGCTGGACATGTACTCCTCTCGCTGGCACAACAGGTGGAACGGTAACAGGAGCTAGCACAGCTACTGGTATCACCACTCCTGGCGTTGAAGGTATTTTGTCAGCTACACCAGGTCCAGTTTCTAACTCTGTCCTCAATGGTGGACAGCTTAAGGCTCCTATCATTGATGCCCGATTGCAGGCTCAAGATTCTGACATTGCTATCCAGCGTGTAACGGTTGACCTCGGTGCAAGCACGAACGTATTCAATTACGTCTTCAGCAATTTGTACCTCGTTGATCCTTCAACAGGCGCTATTCTTACAAGTACTCCTTTGAACGCCTCGACGGTTGTTCAGAGCGGAAGCAATTATGTTGTAAACATGACTGGTTTCAACTTTATTGTTCCTAAGAATACCTACATGGATTTGACAGTTGAGGCAGATGTTAATGGTTCAATTCTTACGCAATTCCTCGGATCGTACACAGTATCCATCGACAACCAAGGAATTCGTGGAGTTGACGGTGCAGGAATTGATCAGTACAGCTCTGGCGTACTTAGCCAGTCTGTTACTATCAACCAGAGCCTGTCTTTGAACTCTCAAGTGAATATTTCTCTTGATGGTTCAACTCCAGTGACTCAATCTGTTCCGGTGATAGACACGACAAACGGCAATTACCTCGGTCTTCCCGTCTTGACGTTTGATATGCTTGCCCAGAATGACAATATTCACATCCACAATTTGACGGTTAAGTTTGCTTCGACAACAAGTGCAGGTAACATAACGGCAGCTTACCTTTACAATGGTTCGACGCTTGTTACTTCAGCCGCTGTCGCTTCAAATGGTACAGCTGAGTTCCAGAATCTTCCTGATAGTGGAACTGGTAGTCTTGTTATTCCTCAAAACACAACAGCAATTCTCACTGTCAAAGCTGATGTGACAGGTGTTAGTGCACCAGATTCTGTTTCTGCTTCCATTCCATCGTTTACTAACATAGGTACAGTATCTGCACCTATTTACAGTAATGGATTGACAGAGACCTTCTATAACTCTACCGATGGAAATGCCAACACCATCATTGGTGGTGCGACTGGTAACACGGTTACGGTTCTTGGTAAAGGTCTTAACGTAAACCTTGCTGGTACGATTGGATTGAGCACTTCTGGTTCAAACTCAACCATTGGAGGTGCTAGTCCGTCGACTACTACTGAATCTATAACAGCTACAATCCCTGTAACTCTTACGGCAGTAGGTAGCAATGTATACTTCGGCGATCAAGCTTCAACTTCACCTGTCTTTACCTTTAATGTATACGATGGAAATGGTAATGTTATAGGACAAGGTACAAGTGGAGCTACAATTACTGGCTACACTTCTGGTTCAGCAGTTCTTCCTCAAACTGGTTTGACTATTACGACCGGTTCTACTCTTACAAACAATGGTCTTGCGGCACATACATGGGAACTTCCACAGGGTTCTAATGTGACGTTGAATCCTACGTTTGAGATATCTGGTCGTTTGGCAAACGGAGTAGGTGGGTTCTCTAGCTACACTATTGGTCTCGCTAGTGTAAATTACCAAACAACTTATGGTACAGCGGCAACCCCATTGACATTCATGGCGTCATCAACGCTCTGGAGGTCAAGTTCATTCAGCACGAACTAATGTTCGTTTAGCTGATATTTCACTCCTCGCAACAGGTTAAAAAGTTGCAACAAAAAAGCCATCCTTAAAGATGGTTTTTTTGTTTGGCTAATGTATGTGAAAGAGTTATACTATATCTGTGGTACTACCATATGAATACTAAAATGTACAAAAATTATTTTTCTAGATTATTTATTATCGCTGTTGCAGTAATATTTTTGATGATTCATGCTACAGCACAAGCCGCAGATATTCCGACATTACAGATCACCGCCTTTGGTTTGAATCAAGTTCAGATTTATGTTACTGGAGCGGATCCTAATGCTTCCGCAATTCTTTATTATTCAACGGGTACATATTCTTCGTCGGTCAATCTCGGTATTACC
This sequence comes from uncultured Candidatus Saccharibacteria bacterium, assembly GCA_964593965.1. Taxonomy (GTDB): domain Bacteria; phylum Patescibacteriota; class Minisyncoccia; order Phycocordibacterales; family PALSA-1337; genus PALSA-1337. The sequence continues at coordinate 8,967 of CAZQKU010000021.1, forward strand.
AATTCAGCTGGTGGTCTTTCAGTCGTGGAAGATTCCGATTTATATGATCTTTCTTCGGGAGGACAATTTTATATAAGTGTTGATGGAGCAGTTTCCCCGGTAATTTATTACCCAAGTTCCGCGGCTCCAGGTACTTTTTCTTTAAATGCTACCTCAACTACATTGTCTGTCGGAGAAAGTGTCAGACTGACTTCTTCAGTTGATGGATCAGCGGTATCAAGTAATACCAATCCTTCAGTTGCCGATGCCGCATCAGGACCGGGTGTGGTTGTCGTCAATGGTGATAATCCTGGTACTACAATAATGACTTTGTGTGTCTCAAATACCAATTGCACCACGCTCAATGTGATAGTACAGGGAACGTCAGCTAATCAGACAGTAGTCGCTTCGCCAACAGCTCCCGTCGTATCAACTCAGTGTGTCAATCTACTGGCAAATCTATACGAAGGATTAACTGACTCTAAAACAAATGGTAGAGTGACAATTCTTCAGGATTTCTTGGCACGCGAAGGGTATCTTTCAGCTACACCAAACGGTCACTTTGGCCCAGCTACCTTTACTGCTGTGGAGAAATTTCAAATGGCGAGCGGTATTGCCGCTGTAGGCGAAGCGGGACCGACAACGCGTGCGGCTATAGAGCGGTTGACATGTAATGTTTCTACAGCCACATCCGCGGCGTCTGCATCTACACTCGCTCCAGTTACGTCAGCCATACCAACCGCTACCGTTACCACATCTTCTGGTACAACCGTCATTTCGACGACGCCTACGATTTCTAGCACCACTACGATTACTGCTATTTCAACAGGAGCAACGTTGGGCGAAGGACAAACATTAACTTTACAATGGAATGGTCAAGCAGGAGTAAATTATACTATTTCTCTCGAAGATCAATATGGTGCTGGTCAAGGTTTCATTGCTTCCAATCTCAATACCAATCAATATGTTTGGACGGTCGGAAGTGTCTACACAAACGGTGTTGGCTATCAGACGGTATCTCCTGGCACGTATCGGATCCATGTGGAGAATGCCGCTACGGGAGTAAGCGCATCTGATCAGATAAGTGGTCTTTTTACTCTCGCTCCGGCACAGCTTGACATCACATACGCCATTCCGTCATCCATTCCTGCCGACGGCAAGACAAGTGCCGTGCTCTACGGCACCGGATTCAATGTCAATACCCAGGTAGTGCTCAATGCCCCGACCATATCAGAGAATATCTCTCCCGCGTACGTTTCTCCCGACGGTACGGTTCTCGTATGTACCATTCCTCCAACGGTTCCCGCCGGTGAATATACTATTGGAGCTATCAATACTTTCAGCAATTCCACGAGCACGGTTTCGGTGAGGAGTAATACGATGACGGTAGGGGTGACGCAGTAGGGGAGTAGGGTATAGGGAGTTTATAACGATCCATTGCTTTATATATAAATTGAGGTACACTAAGGGTGTGTCTGCGGGTCGTCAGACCTATCTGGCCAATTTCGTTGAGCTGGAGACAGGCACATTAAAGGACACCACTTTTAGTGGCGTTTTTTAATACCTCATCATCATCTTCATGTAAAAGACCTACTCCCGTTGAATTTTGTATCATCAGAATTTTTTAAAAGTAGCGTAAAGCTTCTGTACTATTTAAAAATTATGTGTGGCGTGACCAATAAAAAAGATCACTACAAAGGTACAATGTGCTCTTCAAAGAGCAATTTGTGACATTTACTATAATATGCTTATTTTTGAACGTACAATTAAGCACAGAATTCGAGAATTTTTGTTTAAAGGCAAGATGATATCGATTCTTTGACCACGCCAATCAGATAAGACAATGTTTCATCGCCACCGGCTCATCTTCATTTGACCTATCGAATAAAATAAACGAACCGATGATGTTTTTAAAGACAGTCGCCCATTTTGATTTTCATTACTTTACTGTTGTCATTGATAAATATTCTCGACAATTCATCAGGACCGGTCTCACTGATAAAAACTCCTTGTACGAATATGCATGCGGGCATATTTTCAGTATGATAGATATTCGCTATAATCCCCTATACATAGGAAACCCCCGACCTATCCCTTGCGGGAAGGCGGCGATGACGCCACCGTTTCGGTTCGAGGGCAATTCCGTACTACTATAGTATCAAAAGTATGCACGGAGTCAAACAGCTCATGTAATACCAAAGCTAATACTGCACCCCTTCCAAAGTTAAAACTGCACCCCCTTC